>JAISPO010000142.1 GCA_031274855.1 Zoogloeaceae bacterium
GGCGCGGGCGCGGGGGTCGGCGAGGTTGAGGCGGTTCTCGTTAATGAGCATGGTCTGGTAGCGTATCCATTGCTGCCATGCTTCGTTGGAAACATGCTCGAACAGTTTTTTGCCAAGCTCGCCGGGCATCGGCGGGAAATTCATGCCTTCGGCCTCGCAGCCAAGTTTGACGCAATTCACCATACGGGCCATGTTGCTCTCCAAAGTTGTAATGCTTGAATTCTAGCGCCGGACGGCTTTACAGCGTCTTGACCAGCACCTTGGAACGCCGCTGCAAGTTGTACAGCTCGCGCTTGCCGGAAGGCAGGGCGCTAACGTCCGTCTCGACGAAACCGCGCTCGATGAACCAGTGCGCCGTGCGCGTGGTCAGCACGAAGAGTTTTTTCAGCTTGAGCTTGGCGGCCCGTTCCTCGATATGAATGCGCAACTGGTCGCCGTAACCGGCGCGTCGGAATTCGGGCATGACGGCCAGACAGGCCAGTTCCGCGGACTTGGCCTCGCCCTTGCCGACGTTGAGTTGATAAACCGCCGCGCAGCCGACGATGATGCCGTCCAGATCGAGCACCGAGAAGCGGTCGATTTCCATTTCCAGCCGCTCACGGCTGCGCCGCACGAGCGTACCGTCTTCTTCAAGCGGCGCGATCAAGGCCAGTATGCCGCCGACATCTTCGTGCGTGGCATGGCGCAGGGCGGCCAGAGGCGCGCGGGTCAGCACGGTGCCGATGCCTTCGCGGGTAAAGAATTCCATCAGCATCGCGCCATCCGCACGATAGTCGAGGAAATGCACGCGGCCAACATCTTTCCGGCAGGCGCGCAGCGCCCCGGGCAGGGCGCGGGCGACATCGGCGGCCTGCGGTACTTTCTTGTCGATCAGCCACTGGCCTTCGTCGGCAGTCAGCGCGTCGATCAAGTGACGTTTCTTGTCCACAAGGCCGGGCGCGGCGCAAAGGTAAATCAGCTTGTCGGCCTTGACGGAAACCGCCACGGCCTCGGCCACCTCTTCCCAGGTGAGGTTGAAGATTTCGCCAGTCGGCGAAGCGCCAATCGGGGTAATCAGCACAACATTTTCCTGTGCCAAATCGCCTTCGATTTCCTCGGCAATCACCTTGCGCACCGCGCCCGCGTATTGGAAATCGACGCCGTCCATGACGCCGACCGGCCGCGCGGTGATGTAATTGCCGCCCGTGACGCGCAGGAATCCGCCGGCCAGCGGCGTATTCGGCAGGCCCTGCGAGAGCATCGCCTCAATCTCGATGCGGGCAACGCCCACGGCCCGCTTGACGCATTCCAGCGCCTCGGCGTCGGTGACGCGCAGGCCATTGTGGAAACGCGGCTTCAGGCCGCGCGCCTCCATCTCGGCGTCGATCTGTGGCCGCGCGCCATGCACCAGCACGAGCCGGATGCCCATAGCGTCCAGCAGGGCAATATCGTGAATCAGCGCCTGCGCCGTCTCGCTTTGCAGCACCTCGCCGCTGAAGGCGATGACGAAGGTTTTGCCGCGGAAGGCATTGATATAGGGCGCAGCCTGACGCACCCAGGCAACGAGCCGGGTATCGGTGACAGGCGCAACGGTCTTGACGGCGGCTTTCTGCGACTCGGACATGATCAGGGCGTTGTCAGTGGATTGAGCGCGACAATGATACATGGCGGCGGCATTACAATGAAGCCCGTTTGCATTTGAACCGGCGGAAGGGGAGCTATAGACATGAAAGGAAGGGCTGGATTCGCCTTGGCCTTGATCGCCGCCCTGCTATGCGCCGTGGCCCGCGCGGACACGGTAACTGTCGCGGTTGCGGCCAATTTCGCGGCGCCAGCCAAGGCGCTTGCGGAAGTCCTGCGCAAAACAACAGGCCACACGGCCCAACTGAGTTTCGGCGCGACCGGCATGTTCACAACACAGATCGGAAACGGCGCGCCGTTCGACGTGTTCATGGCCGCCGATGCCAAAAACCCCGCCAAGCTGGAAGCCGAAGGCTTCACTGTCCCCGGCTCGCGCCTGACCTATGCCACCGGACGGCTGGCGCTGTGGTCAGCGCAAGCGGATTTTGTCGACGCGCAGGGCAAGGTACTCGGCAGCGGTCAGTTCAACAAACTCGCCATCGCCAATCCCAAGTTCGCGCCCTATGGCGAGGCGGCCATGCAGACGCTGGGAAAACTCGGTCTGGCGGGGCGACTCACGCCCAGGCTGGTGATGGGCGAGAGCATTGGACAAACCTATCAGTTCGTTGTCAGCGGCAATGCGCAACTGGGCTTCGTCGCGCTATCGCAGGTGATGGCGGACGGGGCGCTGAAAACCGGCTCGCTGTGGGTGGTGCCTCAAGACCTGCACGCGCCCATCGTGCAAGACGCGGTACTGCTGCGGCGCGGCGCGGACAATCCGGCCGCCCGCGCATGGATGGCGCTGCTGCAAGCGCCCGCCACGCGCGACTTGATCCGCGATTACGGCTACGCCGGAGCGGACCGCTAAATCATCATGGATGCCGCCAGCCTCGCCACCATCCGCCTGTCGATTGAACTGGCCGCCGCGACCACGGTTATCCTGCTCGCATTCGGTACGCCGCTGGCCTGGTGGCTGGCGCGTGGCTCAGCGCACGGGCTGGGGCGGCTACGCGCCCCCATGCGCGCGCTGGTCGCGCTGCCGCTGGTGCTGCCGCCATCGGTGCTGGGCTTTTATCTGCTTCTGGCGCTGGGGCCGAACGGGCCGATTGGGCGCGTCACGCAGGCGCTCGGCTGGGGCACGCTGGCGTTCACCTTCTGGGGGCTGCTGATCGGCTCGATTATTTATTCGCTGCCCTTCGTGGTGCAACCCATTGTTCAGGCTTTTGAGGCCATCGGCAACCGGCCTCTGGAAGTTGCCGCCACACTGCGCGCCGGTCCGCTGGACGCGTTCTGGCGCGTCGCGCTGCCGCTGGCGCGGCCCGGCCTGATGACCGGCGCGGTGATGGGCTTTGCCCACACGCTGGGCGAATTCGGCGTAGTGCTGATGATAGGCGGCAACATCCCCGGCCAAACGCGCGTGCTCTCGGTGCAAATTTACGACCATGTGGAGGCGCTCGAATACGGCGCGGCGCATTGGCTGGCAGGCGGAATGCTGCTGTTCGCGCTGCTCGCGCTGCTGGCGGTACATGCCGTGCAGGCGCGCTGGCACAGGAAGGCCACGGCGTGACGGCAAATACCGAACTCGCCATTCGCGCCGTCGTGCGGCAGGACGACGCTTTCGCGCTGGATGTCGATCTGCGCCTGCCCGCGCATGGCGTGACCGCCATTCTCGGGCCTTCGGGCAGCGGCAAAACCACGCTGTTACGCGCCGTCGCCGGTCTTTCGCGCCCGTCGCCGGGCCGTGTGGCGCTCGGCGATGCCGTATGGCAGGACGAAACGGTCTGGCTGCCCACGCACCGGCGGCCCATCGGCTTCGTGTTTCAGGAAGCGAGCCTGTTCGATCATTTGACCGTCGCCGGTAATTTAGACTTCGGCCATCGCCGCGTGCCACCCGCAAGACGCCGCGTGGCGCTCGATCAAGTCATCGATCTGCTGGGCATAGGCCCGCTGCTCGATCGCCGTCCGGCGCGGCTTTCCGGCGGCGAGCGTCAGCGTGTCGCCATCGCGCGGGCGCTGGCGGCCTCGCCCGCGCTCCTGCTAATGGACGAACCGCTGGCGGCGCTCGACGCCGCCCGCAAAGCCGAACTGCTGCCGTACTTCGAGCGGCTGGCACATGATTTCAACATCCCCATGCTTTACGTCACCCACGCGATAGACGAAGCCGCGTACCTGTCGCAGCATCTGCTGCTGTTGGAGCAAGGCCGTTGCGCCGCCTTTGGCCCCACGGCGCAAATTCTGGCGCGGCTCGATATCGCGCAAGGGCAAGGCGACGGCGCAGGCGCGCTCCTCGACGGCATTGTGGAAAGCACAGACGCGGCTTACGGATTAATGAGCGTGCGCTTCGGCAACGATCACACCGGTCACATCCGCTGCCTGCAAACCACCCCGCCACGCGCCGCCGGATCGCCGGTGCGGCTGCGCATTCTGGCGCGTGATGTCAGCATCGCCCTCGCCCCCGCGCAAGACACCAGCATCCTCAACATCGTCCCCGCCACCGTGCGGGAAATCGCGGACACCGGCACCGCGCAAGTCCTGCTGCGCCTGAACACCCACGGCATGCCGCTTTTGGCCCGCATCACCCGAAAATCCGCCGACACTCTCGCCCTCGTCCCGGGCATGCCCGTCTACGCGCAGATCAAGGGCATCGCGGTACTCGATTAGATTTCCCCAATAAAAAACCCCACGGTGTTGCCGTGGGGTTTTTGTTAGTTTGATTTCTATTTCGATGGCTGCACAAAGAAATATATCAATATCAGGCCGACAATCGGAATCAACGCAAGCAAGATAAGCCAGCCGCTCTTGCCTATATCCTGCAAGCGCCGCACGCCAACCGCCAGCGAAGGCACGAGAAGCGCCAAAGCAACAATAAAGGACACTACGCTGGATACGAAACCGAGAACAAAAATCAAAAGGAACTGAAACAGGGCAAACCACCAAAACTCAGGCCGGCTTGCCCGCCCCGAAAAGTCAGCATACTTTTTGGTCAGACAGACTAGAACAGCTTCTTGGAACCCCATGAGTCTCTCCTTTCGTAGTTGAAATTCGTAAAACGCCAGTGAAGGCTAGTCTTAGTAGAAACGTTCGTCAAGGGCTGCAAGCTATATTAGAAGTCCCCCCAGAGCGCCATCATCGCCGCCAGCGCTGCGGGGCCAGCGGTCTCGGTACGCAGTACGCGCGGGCCGAGGCTGACGGGGTGGAAGGCGGCGGATGCGGCGGCAGCGAGTTCGCTGTCTTCAAAACCGCCTTCGGGGCCGATCAGGAGGGTGATTGCGCTGGCCGGTTTGGGCAGACCGGCGAGACGGGTTTCGGCGCCGGGGGCGAGGATCAGGCGTGTGTTGTCATCAGCCGCTGCCGCGCCGAGGAATTGGGGCAGTTCAATGAGCGGGGTGATTTCGGGGACGAGATTGCGGCGGCATTGTTCGCAGGCGGCAATGGCAACTGCCTGCCAGTGCGCGACGCGCCGTTCCATGCGCTCTCCCGAAAGACGGATCACGGAGCGGCGGCAGGCAACGGGGACGATGCGCGTGACGCCGAGTTCAACGGCTTTCTGCACAATCCAGTCCATTTTGTCGGCGGCGGGTAAGCCTTGCGCCAGAGTGATCGAAACCGGCGGCTGGCGATCATCGGCATTAAAGGATTCGATTGCCGCATTGACTGTCTTGCCGGCGTGGCGCAAGCGTCCTGTCCATTCGCCGCCGCGTCCGTCGAACAGGATGATCCGGTCGCCTTCGCCCAAGCGTAATACCTTGGCGGCGTGATGCGCCGCATCGGGCGGCAGGGCGATGTTGGCGCCGGGCGCGAGCGTGGCGGAACAAAAGAAGCGCGGCAGCATGATGTTTTTCCCTGATGGTTATCGAATGTTCAATCAAGCGGAAGGACGCTTGACCCGCCTCACCCGCGATACTTCGACCGGCACAATCGGAGCTTGTTCGGTAATCAAGCGCGGGCCTGCGGCGCGCACGAAGTCGAGAAAGGCTTGCGTCATCGGCAGCAGTTTTTTGTCGGCGCGATGCACGACATACCATTGCCGCATCACCGGCGTGTCCGTGACCGGCAGGCGCACGAGACGGCCTGCGGCCAGCTCCAGACCGATGGTATGGTCGGAAATGAAGGCCAGCCCCATACCGGCCATGACCGCCTGCTTGATGGTTTCGTTGCTGTGCATTTCGGTCGTGTTGGCAAGCGTGACGCCGTAACCGGCAAAAAAACGTTCCATGGCGCTGCGAGTGCCGGAGCCGGGTTCGCGGATCATGAAGGGCTGCCCCGCAAGATCGGCGGGGGCGATGCGTCTTTTCGCGGCAAGCGGATGTCCGGGGGCGGCAATGATCACCTGCGGATGGTTGGCAAACACCGCCGCGACGGTATCCACTTCTTTCGGCGGCATACCCATGATCACCAGATCGACCTGATTGTCGGCAAGCTGATTGACCAGCGCCTCGCGGTTGAACACGCCAAGGCGAAGGTCGGCTTCGGGATACTGGTTGCGAAAAGCCACCAGCAGCCGCGGTGCGAAGTACTGGGCAGTCGACACCACGCCCAATATCAACCGTCCGCCCTTGGCGCCGCGAATCGCTGCCA
>JAISPO010000158.1 GCA_031274855.1 Zoogloeaceae bacterium
GAGGACAAGGTTCAGCAATTGCGCCGCTTCCTCAACAAGTGGCTGGTCGGC
Organism: Zoogloeaceae bacterium; assembly: GCA_031274855.1. Taxonomy (GTDB): domain Bacteria; phylum Pseudomonadota; class Gammaproteobacteria; order Burkholderiales; family Rhodocyclaceae; genus Fen-999. The sequence continues at coordinate 52 of JAISPO010000158.1, forward strand.
CATATCCTGACCCACGACCGGCGCTTCAGCAAATGGTATATCGACCACTATGGCGACGCGGAAAACGCGCCCATAATCCGCGCCGAACCGAATAAGCGCGGCCTGCTGGCGCGGATCCTGGGCATTCACTGATTTGCTTGCGGGCGGTCATCGCCCGCGCATTTCGCCGGATTCGTCCGCCGCCGCTGCATTGCAGCATACCAAAAAACCGCCATGACCCCCGCCGAACTCAAACAATTCCTCCAGAATCAGGTGCCCCTGTTTGCCGGTTTCGACGCCGCCGCGCTTGACCGGATTGCCGGACAAAGCGAGTTGCGGACTTTCGAAGGCAGCGAGGCGATCATCGAATGCGGCGATGAGGGCGGGTTCTTCGGTGTGCTGGTGAGCGGCCATGCCCAGATTTCGGTGACTGACAGCACGGGCGAGCGCGTGGTGTTCTGCCGCTTGCACGAGGGCGATGTTTTTGGCGAAATGTCGCTCCTGACCGGCGACCGCGCCGTCGCCGATGTCATTGCCGGTAATCGCTGTTTCGTGCTGATGATTCCGCCGCAGGCTTTCAACAGTCTGATTCTGCCGGATCCGCACGCGGTCACTTTCCTTTCCAAACTGCTGGCCGACCGGACGCGCATGCAGGCCATCGACCTGACCAGCCGCCAACTGCACGAGCAGGCGGTGTCGCAGTCGGCGGATCCCTACCAGTTGAGTTTGCGCGCCGATGTCGCCGGCAAGATTCTCGCGCTCAACGTCGGCCTGTCGCAAATCCGCTTCGGGGTTTATGACACGCGCGACGAGAACCTCGATGTCCACGGCGTGATTGATTGCAGCGACAGCGAACAGGCCCATGTGACGCTCACGGCAGGAGGCGCGACGACGCGGCGCGCGCGGCCTGTCTGCAATTTCGATAACCTGTTCCCCGTCATTTTCGAAGCCATGCTGTCGCTCGGCGACCGCTACCTGTTCACGCCCTATGAAGTCGTGGCGGTGGGGCATCGGGTGGTGCATGGCGGCAGCAAGTTTTCCAGCGCCACGGTGATTACGCCGCAGGTGCTGACCGAAATCGAAACGCTGTCGATTTACGCGCCGCTGCACAATCCGACCAATCTCAACGGCATCCGCCGGGCCATGCAGTTCCTGCCCGACGTGCCGCATGTGGCGGTGTTCGATACCGCCTTTCATCAGACCTTGCCACCCTATGCCTACCTCTACGGCCTGCCCTATGACTGGTACAAGAAGGAAGGCATACGCCGCTACGGTTTTCATGGCACCGCGCATCGCTTCGTTTCGCTGAAAGCTGCCGAAATCGTGCGGCGGCCACTGGGCGAGCTGGAAATCATTTCCTGCCATTTGGGTTCGGGCGCTTCGATCTGCGCCATTGATCATGGCCGCTCGGTGGATACCACGATGGGCATGACGCCTTCGGACGGCCTCATCATGCCCAGCCGCGCCGGTAGCATTGATCCGGCCGTGATGACGCATCTGATGCGCCATTACAAAATGGGGCCGGATGAAATCGAGACGCTGATCAACAGTCAAAGCGGCCTCAAGGGCATTTCCGGCATTTCCGGCGACATCCACGAAATCGAAGCGGCGGCCGGCGCAGGCCATCATCGCGCGCTGCTTGCCCACAAGACTTTCTGCTACCAGATTCGCAAAAACATCGGCGCTCACGTCGCGGCCATGGGCGGCGTCGATGTGCTTGCCTTCACCGGCGAAATCGGCGAGACCAGCCCGACCGTGCGCAGCCTGGCCTGTCAGGGGCTGGCCTACATGGGCATCAAAATCGACGAGGAGAAGAACCGCCAACTGGGAACCACCGGCACCCATGCCGTGATTTCCACCGACGATTCGCCGGTCAAGATTCTGGTGATTACCAATAACGACGAGCGCCTGCTGGCTTGGGAAACGCTACGCGCCATCGAGCGCAGCGAAATTACGCTGGCCATTAAGGAGCAGCCCGAAGAACCAATCCCCATCGAAGTCTCGGCGCATCATGTGCATTTGGCGCAAGCCGATGTCGACAAACTTTTCGGCCCCGGCCACCAACTGACGCCGGAACACGAACTCTCGCAGCCCGGTCAATTCGCCTGCAAGGAGAAGGTCAACCTGATCGGCCCCAAGGGCAAGATTGCCGATGTGCGCGTGCTCGGCCCGACCCGCAAGGAAACCCAGGTCGAAATCGCCATGACCGAGCAGTTCAAAGTCGGCGTGCAGCCGCCCATCCGCGAATCCGGCGATTTGGCCAACACGCCGGGGATCGTGCTCGAAGGCCCTGCTGGCACGGTGACGATTCCGCGCGGCGTCATCTGCGCGCAACGGCACATCCACATGTCGCCCGACGATGCCTTACGCTTCCGTCTGCGCGATAAATACGTCGTGCAAGTGCGCGTCGCTGGTGACCGCGAACTGATCTTCGGCGACGTAGTGGTGCGGGTCAACCCCAACTACCGGCTCGCCATGCACATCGACACCGACGAAGGCAACGCCGCCAACATCGGCACCGGCATGCAGGGCTACATCGAGCAGATTCAGAGCCGCTAGCGGACGCTCACTGATTGACGGCGGCCTGCGCCATCGCTTCTTCGAGCCTGTCCTTTTGCATGAAACCCGGCACGCGAGTGCCATCGCTCAGGAAAATCGCCGGCGTGCCGCGGATGCGCAACTTCATTGCCGTGGCCGTTACCTTGCCGAGATCGGTGGCATCGCACTTGCCCTCAGGGGGCGCAATACCGGACAGCATGTAGTTGTTCCAAGCCTTCGCGCGGTCGGGCGCGCACCAGATCGCTTTCGACTTGGCTACCGAGTCTTCCGACAGCACCGGATAAAGGAAAGTGTAAATGGTGACATCGGTGATGTCTTGCAACTCCTTTGCCAACTTGCGGCAATAGCTGCAATTGGGATCTTCGAAGGTGGCGATGACGCGCTTGCCGCCGCCGCCGTTACCCCTGACCTGCTTGATGGCGAGATCGAACGGCAGCTCTGAAAACTTGATGGCCGAGAGCTTGTTCAGACGCTCTTCAGTCAAGTCGCGGTTTGCTTTGGGCTCAATGATGTGGCCGAGTATGATGTGATTGACCTTGCTGTCGGTATAGATGATGTCGCTGCCGATCACCACTTCATAAAGGCCCAGCGCGCCCGCCTTGCGCACGCTATCGACTTTGGCGTCGTCGCCCAGTACCGCCTCAATTTTCTTTTTGATGTCGGCTTCGACGTTCTGGGCCAGAGCGCCAGCCGCCAGCAAGGCGACGCAAAGGGTAATGATGATTTTTTTCATGAGGGTCTCCGTTGAAGATGGTCAGTCAGCCCGCGGCATGGCGGCAATCCATCCCCGCATTGTCTCATGGAGCCAGCCAGCCTTGACAATAGCCGCGCCCACAGACGATAATTCCGCCCCTTTCGGTGATGTAGCTCAGCTGGTTAGAGCGACGGATTCATAATCCGTAGGTCGAGGGTTCAAGTCCCCCCATCACCACCAAGATTCAAACACAACGGCTCTCCTTGGGAGAGCCGTTTTCACATCAGCGGGTTGCGCACGCGCAGACTGGGGAAGCGGCTGAAATCGCGGTCGGCGCTCCACAGTTCGCGCACGCCGTGGGCCAGACACAGCGCGGCGATACGGGCGTCATGCACCATCGCCCCTTGCAATTTGGCTTTGGCGATCAATTCGCGCAGGGTGGGCCAATGCGCGGGGATCTCGGCAAGCAGGTGCAGGGTGGGGGATTCGAACCAAGCGTCGATTTGTTTTAACGCCACATCAACCGGCGTTGGCACATGATGGATGCGCGGGTTTGTGATGACACCATAGAATTCATGCAGGCACGGCCAGGGGATGGCCCACGCTGCCTTGCTCTCGGCCAGTTCGTTGACGAGATTGACCGCCGCAGAGTGGAAAGGGTTTTCCGCGCGGTGGGCGTATACCAGCAAGTTGGTATCCAGCGCAATCATGCGCCGCGACCTTCATAAATCACGTCGCGGATTTGTTCCCAAGTGGCATTCTGAAATTCGGGCGTCAGGCCCTTGCCACCGTGGAAGCTGCCGTCGCGCAACTTGAATTTCGGCTCATCCTTTTTCTCGACCATGACCTTGCGCAACCCCTGCTCAATCAGGGCCTTCATGGTCATATTGCGGACGCTGGCATAACGCCGCGCTTGCACAAACAGAGGGTCGGGTAGTTCAATGGTGGTTTTCATATGGGCACCCTTAGCGAGTGATATGGGTACCCATATTAGCGTATTTTGACGGCTTTCGGAACAGGTCGCTCTTTGACGGAAATCGAAACTGACCATCAGGGTTGTTGACTCGGGCCGACTAATGGGCGACCCTCAGGGTTTGGCGCCACACCTATTTTTGAAAGGGTAAACCCATGCTTTCACTCGCTTTGCCTAAAGGCAGCCTTGAGGAACAAACCTATAAGCTGTTCGATGCTGCCGACTTGAAGCTTTCCAAACCGGATCGCGGCTACAACCCCATCATCAACGACCCGCGGGTCAAGAAAGTGAAGATACTGCGGCCGCAGGA
>JAISPO010000168.1 GCA_031274855.1 Zoogloeaceae bacterium
GCTCGATCCAGGCGCTCGCCGAAGGCCGCGACCCGGGCGACCTCGCCACCATCGACGATATTTCGACGCTGGAACAAATCAAGCGGGCGCTGGGCGGTTAAGCGCAGTATCGGGAATACTGTCATGCGCACAGTGGGTTACCGGCAAGAACGCCCGATCACCTTTTCCGTGTCGGCCCCCTTGCTGCTTGAAGGCGCCCGTTTTAACGACGAAATCCATCGTCTCCCGACGGGCGCCATGACATTCATTCCCAAGGGAATCTTTCGGTTCAAAACGCACGAAGAAGCCAACCGCCACCAAGCTGAATGCTTGGTGGCTTCCGTGGTCGATGCCGCTCTGGAACGTGCCTAGTGCAAGAGTACAGCCGTCCGGCAACCCTGACAGACCTCAAGACCCTGATTGGTTCACTGAACGAGCAGGGCGTTGAATATCTTTTGATCGGCGGCTATGCCCTGTTTGCGCATGGCTACCATCGCGCCACAACAGACATAGATGTTCTGGTGCCGGCTAATCTGGCGACAGGGGAGCGACTTAAAAAAGCCTTGATGGTGCTGCCGGATAAAGCGGCCAAGGATATCGATCCGGTCTGGCTTGAAGAGGGCAACAATATTCGCGTCGCAGATGCCTTTGTGGTCGACATCATGCTCAATGCCTGCGGCGAAACCTATGAGACGCTGCTTCAGTTTGCCGAGACAGTTGATCTTGACGGACTGGCAATTCGCACCCTCAATTTGGAAGGGCTGTTGCGAACCAAGCAAGCCATGCGCGACAAGGACGCGGCAGATCGCATTGTTTTAGAGCGGGCATTGGCAACATTCCGCGAGCATTCGGGAAAACCGGCCAGCAACTAGACCGCATTCAAGTTTGCCGCTACAATGCGCGGCTCTTTGTTGTGCAAAGAACCTGTAGGCGGTTAGCTCAGCTGGTTAGAGCGCCACGTTGACATCGTGGAGGTCGTTGGTTCGATTCCAATACCGCCTACCAATCAGATTACAGGGTTCAGGTTTCAGCAACCCTCTTCCTCCGTGTTTTACTGAATCCCGTAACCTGTATCCTGAAACCTGATCGTGAGATGGCGGGCGGCCGCTTGGGCGTCGCTGTTTTCCTGCCAGGGCAGGATGCCGAGCAGGGGGGCTGCCAGTCGCGCTTGCAGCGCGGCGATGTTTTCCTCGCGTTGGGGCATCGCGGGATCCATGCAGTTGGCGATCCAGCCGATGAAAGGCAGGCCGCGGGCTTGAATGGCTTCGGCGGTGAGCAGGGCGTGATTCAGGCAGCCCAGACGGATACCGACAACCAGAATCACTGGCAGGGCGAGGCGGGCGGCGAGGTCGGCAGTGTCGGTGTCGTCATTGAGCGGCACACGGAAACCGCCGACGCCTTCAATCAATAGCAGGTCGGTTTCGGCAGCCAGCGCGTGGGCGGCGGCGATAATGTGATCGGGGTCGATACGGCGCTGGGCGCGGGCAGCGGCCAGATGCGGGGCAATCGGCAGGTCGAAACAATAGGGGTTAATGAGTTCGCGCGGCGCGGTGACGGAAGATGCGGCGATGAGTTTTTCGACATCTTCATTGCGTCCCGCAGCGTCTGTTCCGGCGGCGACAGGCTTCATGCCGAGCGCGCGTAAACCCTGCTGCCGAGCGGCGTGGAGCAGGGCGCAGGTGGCAAAGGTTTTACCAACTTCGGTGTCGGTGCCGGTTACGAAACAGGCTTGCTTGCGGTGCATAGGATGGCCTCGTAGGTGGCGGGCAGACCGGCGGTTTCGCGCCGTGATTCGTAACGTTGTTCAACTGCCTGCCATGTTTTGCGGCCCATGAGTCCCGCGCGGCGGCTGCCGCCGACTTGATTGGCGCCCAGCGCCTTCAACTCGCGCAGCAGCGCGGGCAGGATCGGGTAATGAAAGCGCAGCGTTTGCTTGATCCATCGGATGTTGATGAGTCCGGCAGCGGCGCAGGCTTGGGCCAGCGTATCGGGCGGTGAAAATTCAAGAACGTGGCGATGCGAGTCGACGCCGCTAAAGGCTGCGTGCAATTCGGCCAGCGTGCCGGAGGCAAGGCTGCTGACGGCCAGACGGCCACCGGGCGCGAGTACGCGGGCGGCTTCGGCAACGGCGCGGGCAGCGTCGCACCACTGGAAGGAAAGGCTGGACCAGTAGAGGTCGAACGAAGCGGCGGCGAAGGGCAGGGCTTCAATGTTGGCGCAAACGCCGGAGGCTTGGGCCTTGGCGGCGGCGACCATCGCAGGGGCGAAGTCAAGGGCAGTCAGTTGCGCCGCGGGCCAGCGGCTGCCAAACAGGCCAAGCGCGTAACCGGTACCGCAACCGGCATCGAGAATACGCGCAGGCGCAGGTTCGGCCAGTTGATCGAGCAGCAGTTGGCAAACACGCCGCTGCAAATTGGCGGCGGTGTCGTAGCTGGCGGCGGCGCGGTCGAAGGAGCGGCGAATAACGTGCTGGTTCATGCGGAACTCATGGACAAAATTCGCGGATCAAATCGACGAAGCGGTTGGGATCGGCGATAAAAGGCGCGTGGGCGGCATCGGCGAAACTTTCGAATTTCGCCGCCGGTAGATGTTGCGCCAGCCAT
>JAISPO010000061.1 GCA_031274855.1 Zoogloeaceae bacterium
CCGCGCAACGATGTCGAAAAGATGGTCTGCGAGACCTGTCACGGCCCCGGCTCGCTGCATGTGGCCGACACCAAGGACAGAACCAAAATCATCGGCTTCTCGAAGGAATGGGGTACGCCGGTCGCTAAGATGAACGCTCAATGTCTGGACTGCCATGACGGCGGCCAGCGCATGTACTGGGGCGGCTCGATTCATCAGAAGAATCAACTCGCCTGCTCCGACTGCCATAACCCGATGTCGAAGTTTTCGACCGATGGTTCGCTGAAGAAAGTCAGTATTACCGAGACCTGCCAGAGCTGCCACCAGCAGCAACGGGCGGAATTCCGCAAGCGGTCGCACATGCCCGTGCCGGAAGGCAAGATGACCTGTGCGGATTGCCACAACCCGCACGGCAGTTCCAACAAGCGTCTGCTGAAGGCCGACACGGTTAACGAACTGTGCTACCAGTGCCACGCCGAAAAACGCGGCCCCTTCCTTTGGGAACATGCGCCAGTGCGTCAAAACTGTCTGAATTGCCATGAGCAGCACGGTTCGAATAACGACAAAATGCTCCACCAGTCCCGCCCGATGCTCTGTCAGACCTGTCACAACATGACAGGCGGTATGGGCCATGCCTTCCGGGCGCCAATTCCGGTTACCGGTGGCGCTACATACGCTACCTCCCAGTTGCTCAGCCGTTCCTGCCAAGAGTGCCATTCCCAAGTTCACGGCAGCAACGCGCCCGATGGTTCCCGCTTCCGCCGTTGATCAGGAGGAATGGACATGAATGCGAAGAAAACAGAAAAGTCATCCTTGCCGTCCCGGGAGAAGAATCGAATGAGTCTTCCGCAAAAGAAACTGCTAGCCGCCTGCGTCGGCGTCCTCTTCGCGCAATGCGGCGTCACGGTGGCCTGGGCCGACTCCGCCGCCGGTGTCGATACCGCGCTGGGTAACGCGATGAATCCGCCGGGGCGCATCACGGTACCGTACTTGCTGGCCGAGGATGGCTACGATACCGTGCGCCGCTCGCCCACCGGCCAGCTCTATGGGATGCCCATCGACCAGTCGAGTACCGAAGTGAACAAAAGCGAAGGCGGCTGGTTATATTCCGGCAGCTTTGAGTTTGGCTTTCTCGGCGGCAGCCCCGATGCGAAATATTCCAAATTCCGCCAGTACAAAGACCTCCAGAAAGGCCCGGGGCTGAACTATTTCGATTTTGAGGCCGACAAGCCCGATACGGCCTATTTCATCCAGGCATCCGGCGGCGGCGTCGGCAGAAACGACCAGTTCTACAATGTCTCGGGTGGCAAATACAACAGTTGGAAGATCAAGGCGTTCTATAACGAAACGCCCCATGTCTTTTCCAATACTTTCAGGCCCATTTACAGCTACGGCGGCGGCAACCGCGAGACGCTGAATCCGGTTTACGGCACGGCTATTGCAGGCACTGCCACCACAATGTCAGTCAGCCCCGAAACCCAATCGCTGGCAGCCGATCAGGAAATCGCCCTGATCCGTAAAAAAGCGGGACTGCGGGCAGATTGGGCGCTCAACGAAACATGGAAATTTTATGCCACGGCCTCGCAGGAGCAGAAAAAAGGCGAGCGCCCATACGGTTTCATGGCTATCGAAGGGGTGGAACCGATCAACTACAAGACCTCGGACTTCCTCGCCGGACTTCAGTATTTCAATGGCAAGACAGCCGTCAACCTGCGCGCTTCGCTCTCGATTTTCCAGAACGACCTCAAGCAGTTGTATGTAGAGAGTCCGCTCGTTGACAGGGCTGCTGCCTATCCGGTTGCCGGAGTCGCCAATATTCACGATTTCATTTATACCCTGCCACCGGATAACAAGGCGGCAAGCATCAAGGCCGATGCTTCGCACCGGTTCGATTTCCTGAACAGCAGACTTACCGGCGGCCTCTCCTGGACGACCTCGCGGAACGACGACCCACTACGCATGCCGCTCGACCCCGGCTTCCTTGCCAACGGTACGGTGATGGCCGCCGGTGGCACAGCGGCGGACTGGAACGGTGTCAACGGCTGCCCGATGTCGCGCTGTAATTCGGATTTGCGCGTCGATTCCAAGCTCTATAACCTCGGCTGGTCGATGGACCCCACGGACGATCTGACGCTCAGAGCGGGTTTCCGCCGCTTCGAGAACGACAACAAGTCGCCGATTTTCTATGCGGCAAACCCGCTGGTGGCGAGCACCACCTCGTATGGCGCCCCGTTCGCGGGTTTCTTCAACACGGCAAGTGCTTTCAGCGCTCTGGGCGCCAATAATCCGACCACGTTTACGGCGAGCTATTTCTCAGTGCCGCGCAGCGACAAGCGGACTAATTACACCCTCTCGGGCGAGTATTTATTTGCCCGCAAGCAAGCGGTTGATCTGGCCCTTGAGCGCGAGGAATTCCATCAGACCTACCGTGAGCGCGACAACACTTGGGAAAACAAGATCAAGGCGACTTACGTTAATCGCGGCTTGATTGATGACTCCCTGACGCTGAGAGCCTCTTTCGAGAACGACAGGAAGCGGGGCAGCTTCTACGATCCGCTGGTGACGACCCGGTCGCTGGCCGGTTTTATGACCCTCAACGGCCTGCCCTATAGCCGGGATGCCCTGAAGTGGATGGTCGACCAAGCCAACGCGGCCGGTGGGGGCAATGTCAATCTTGGTCTTGGCACCTATAACCTCGCACAACTTCAAACCGCCATTCTCGGTAACAACGGTGCCGGGGGGCAGGCCAACAGCGGCGGTTTCATGAAGGTCGACGAAGCCGACCGCGATCAGAATATTTTCAATGGCCGCTTGAACTGGAGCGCGCGCGAAGATCTCGATTTCGGCCTGAATCTGCAAATCAAGCGCATCAATTATCCGGGCAACAACTTCGGCTTGCAAAAAGACCAGCAGAACAGCTACAACCTCGATGTGACTTATCAGCCCGCGTTCGGCACCCAGATCACCGCCTACTATTCGCGGCAGGAAGGCAAGCAGCAGGCCATCGACAACTATGGGTACAGCAACGACAATAATGCCGCCTTTACTGCGGCTACCCTGCCGGTCTATGTTCAGGGAATTTGCGGCGGTCTGACTTCAAGCAATATTGACTGCTGGCTGAACAATCAGCGCGACCCTCGTGCCAATATCAGGGTTGATACCAAGAACACGACCGATGTGTTTGGTTTCTCGGCGATGCGCGACTTCGGCTGGGCCAGAATGGGGTTGACCTATAACTACATGCGCGGCAAAACTTCAATTGCCCATCAGTACGGGATGAATGGCGGTACGGCGCTGACTGCTGCGCAGCAGGCGGCTCTGGACCAATATGGCGACTGGCCGAGTATGGCCACGACCATGCAGAGCGTCGAATTCAATCTGGTCAAGCAGATCGACAAACGGCTCACAGCCCGCTTCCTGTATCGTTACGAGAACTTCCGCAGCCGGGATTGGCACTATGATTTCCTGAATCAGTACGCGGCGGGTATTGCGGGCGTGTCGCAAACCAACGTCACGCCGGCCGATATGGGGCCGATCAATTATCACGTCAATATGCTCGGTTTCTTCCTGCAATACAAACTCTAAGCTGCTCGGCTTCATTGGAGGGTACGAAATTGAATATCGCTGCTGAATTAAAGCCCCTGCCTGCGACCCTGCGGGGCTATCGAATCGCTGTCGCCTTGTTGTCAAGTTTCGGAATCGGCGGCTTGGCCCATGCCCAGGATGCCCTGACCATGGCGACGACGATCTGCGCCGCCTGCCACGGCGCGGACGGCAATAGCATTGCCCCGATCTTTCCCAGCCTCTCCGGTTTGCAGGAGAGCTACATCGTCAA
>JAISPO010000066.1 GCA_031274855.1 Zoogloeaceae bacterium
GCGATTACCGCCGATTCCCGCACGGCTTCGTGGCTGTTCAGAATGTCTTCAAGCGCTATCGAGGAGACCCATTCGCCAGCGATCTTGATTACGTCCTTCAGACGGTCGGTAATCCTGACGGAGCCATGCGCGTCGATATTGGCAATATCCTGAGTATGCAGGTACCCGCCCGCCCACAGTTTTTCGGACGCCTGCGGCGCGTACAGGTATTCCTGAGTCAGCCAGGGCGTGCGTAACGCGATTTCGCCTGTCGCCACCCCGTCGCGCGGAACGTCGGTCATTTCCGGCGTAACGACGCGCAGGTCGACGAGCGGTAAGGGCACGCCGGTCTTGCAGCGCAGGCGCGCTTGTTCTTCCAGCGGCCCTTGGAGGTCCTGCGGTGTGAGACGGGCAATGGTTACCACAGGACAGGTTTCCGACATACCGTAGCCGGCCGTTAAGTCGATCCCGCGTTTCAACGCGGCCATGGCCAGCGCTTGGGACATGGCCGATCCGCCGATCAGCACTTTCCAGTGGGAGAGATCGTAGGACTCCGAATCGGGATGGGTGAGCAACATCTGCATAATCGACGGGACGCAGTGCGAATAGGTGACCCGTTCGTCGACGATGAGCTTCAGCAGGCTGCCCGGCACATAGCGTCCCGGATAGACCTGTTTCAATCCGAGCAGTGTGGCGATGTAGGGGAAGCCCCAGGCATGCACATGGAACATCGGCGTGAGCGGCATATACACATCGGAATTGCGGATGGGCGATCCGGCATCCGCAGCGCCGAGAAAGGCAGCGACGCCCAGCGTGTGCAGGACGAGCTGGCGGTGGCTGAAACCGACGCCCTTCGGCAGTCCGGTGGTGCCGGTGGTGTAGAACACCGTGGCTTGCGCGTTTTCGTCGAAATCCCCGAAGATGTAGTTCGGATCGGCACCGGCCAGCAGCGCCTCGTATTCGGCGGCGAAGTTCACCGGCCCTTCGAGCGGCCCCTGCTCGTCGTCGATCAACACGAAACGGCGCACGGTTTCCAACTGATCGGCGATCGGCGCCAGCAGGGAAAAAAATTCGCGGTTGACCAGTACTACATCGGCGCCGGCGTGATTGAGCGTATAAAGAATTTGCGCGTCGCTCAGGCGGACATTCACCGTTTGCAGGATCGCGCCCATCATCGGCACGGCAAAGAAGGCTTCCAGATAGCGATGACTGTCCCAATCCATGACCGCGACCGTCTGGCCCGGCTCAACGCCAAGGCTGGCTAAGCCGCTGGCCAAGCGCCCGATACGTTCCCTGAGCGTGCGGTAGGTATAACGGACGGTTCCCTTATAGGTGATCTCCTGATCGGGTGCCGTGGCCAGCGGCGTATGCAAAAGCTGCTTGATCAGCAATGGATAGGCATACGCCGATGGCGTTCCCTTGATTATTTTTACTGGCATGTCGTTTCCCCAAGTCAAAGTACGCGGTGCAATCATAACGGATCATTCGATCCCTCTCGAAAAATCTCCACTTACCGCCGCCGTGTCTGCCAGCCGGTATGTGGCCAGGGCAGATCGAGGAAGGCTTCCATGACGAGTAGCGGCCGGCCTTTGAGCCAGAAGCAGGAGCGCCGCGCGGGCAGGCGTTCGTTTGGCAGGCGGGTGAATTGGAAGGAGCTGCGGCGGATGCGGGGGTCGCCCCAGACGATGGCGGCCAGCGGCGTGCGGCCGAGGGTGCGCAGGTTGCGCCAGGGGCCGCGAATGCCGTCGAGGGTGGTCAGGCTGCGGGCGAGTACAGCGGGTTGATCGTCGCAGGTGAGGCAGACTTCGCGCACGAAAACGCGGCGGCCCGCAGGCAGGCCGAGCGCCTGCGCTTCGTCGGGGCGGGCAGATTGCCAGCCGCTGAAGCGCACGTCGACGCGAACGCTGCCGCGTCGGGCGAGCAGGGCGGTCAATGAGCCGGGCTGGCTCAGCGGGTAGGTCGCTTGCGCGACCGGAGTGGCGGAAGTCCAGAAAGCAGGACGCATGATGCCGCGATTTTATCTGCGGCCCGCAGCCCGTGTGCGGCAAAAGGTCGCGGTAATGATGATGCGCGTGAATGCGCGGCTTTCGGAGATAATCACCTTCCATGCCACCCATGCCTTTATCCCTGATTGCGTTGCGCGGGCCGGAGCGCCCGTCTGCCATCCAGCGCCTCATCGTTTTGCGCGGATGTTTGCTGGTGGGCGAGGCGCTGGCCATTCTCGGCGTGCCTGCGCTGCTCGGCATTCCGCTGCCGGAGATGCCGATGCTGGCGGTTGTCCTTTTGCAAATGGCCGCGAACGCGCTGGCCTGGCGGCGCATTATTCGCATCGGTGAGGTTGGCGACAACGAGCTGACTCTGCAACTTGTCACCGACATCGTGGCGCTGTCGGCGCTCATGTTCCTTTCCGGCGGGGCCGCGAATCCGCTTATTTCCCTGTTGCTGCCGCCGATTGCCATCGCGGCGCTGATGCTGCCGCCGCGGCGGGTGGGCATTATCGCGGCGCTGGCGATAGCCGCTTATTCGCTGCTCAATGTGATCTATCTGCCTTTGCCGATCGGTGATGCCCAGCGGGCGGCGCGACTGCATCTGGCCGGCATGTGGGTGACTTTCGTGTTGTCGGCGGTGATGCTGGCGTGGCTGATGGTGCGCATGAAAGCATCGCTGGCCGCGCGCGATGCGGAACTCGCCGCCGTGCGCGAGAAGGCGTTGCGCGACGAGCGCGTGGTGGCGCTGGGCACATTGGCCGCAGGTGCGGCCCACGAGCTTTCAACGCCGCTGGCGACCATGACGGTGATCGTCGGAGAGTTGGCCAATGATCCGGCGACTCCCGAAGCGATACGCGAGGACATCGCGGTGCTGCACCGGCAGGTACAAGCCTGCAAGGGCATCATCAGCGGTCTGGCCGAACGCGCCGGCGCGGGGCGGCTCGACAGCGCCGCCGCAGTCAATGCCGAACGCTGGCTGACGGAAGTTTTCGCGCGTTGGCGCGAAATGCGTCCGCGCGCCGATGCCGAACTCGATTTGGGGGATGCGTTGCCGCGGCTCGCTGTCGACGCGACGCTCGAACAGGGCCTGCTCAATCTTTTCAACAACGCCGCCGATGCCGGCAGCAAGGTGCGCGTGATTGTCCGCCGCGATGCCGGTAGCCTTTGCATCGAGGTACGCGATAACGGCGCGGGTTTTCCGGCGCGGGTCATCAAGCAGGCCGGACATGCGCCTTTCCCCGCCCACGCGGGCGGCAGCGGCATTGGCCTGTTGCTGGCTCACGCCGCCGTCACGCGCTTGGGTGGCCGCTTGACGCTTTGCAACGACGGCGGCGGCGTTGCCCGCGTGAATCTGCCGGTTGCCGCAGTCGTTTAAGGAACTCCGATGGAATACATATTGGTTATCGACGACGACGAAACCTTCAACGGCGTGCTGGTACGCGCATTGTCCCGCCGCGGTTTGCAGGCCGCGGGCGCGACAGACAGCGCGATGGCCCTGAGCATGGCGCGGCAGCAGCCGCCCGCGCGTGTCGTGCTCGACCTGAATCTGTCCGGCGCGTCGGGCTTGGCGCTGATTGAGCCGCTGCTGGCAATCAGTCCTGATTGCCGTATCGTGGTGCTGACCGGCTATGCCAGCATCACCACCGCCGTGCACGCCATCAAGCTGGGCGCGATTCAGTATCTCGCCAAGCCTGTCGAAGTCGATGCCATCATTGCCGCCTTCGATGCCTCAGCGCAGCCGGATGTGGAAGAACTACCGGAAGTTGAACCGCTCTCGGTCAATCGTCTGGAGTGGGAACACATTCAGCGCGTTCTGCACGAACACGACGGCAACATCTCTGCCACTGCCCGCGCACTGAAAATGCACCGCCGGACGCTGCAACGGAAATTGTCGAAGCGTCCGGTTAAAGCCTGAGAATGGCTTAGTGCGCCGGTTGCATCGGCGTCAGCTTGCGTACTACCGCCTCGACCTGCTTGCTGGAGCCATCTTCAAAGCCCAGGGTGAGGGCGACCTTGTCACCTTCGTTGATCGAGGCGGTGAGGCCGATCAGCATGATGTGCAGGCTGCCGGGTTTCAGTACCGCTTCGCCATTGGCCGGAACGACGAAGGCCGGTACCTGGCGCATTTTCATAACACCGTCTTCATGCACATGGGCGTGCAACTCGGTCGCCTTGGCCGCGTTACTTTCGGCCTTGACAAGTTTGATGCCCGCGGCGCTCTCGTTCTTCAACACCATGAAAATGCCGGTGGCTTGGGCGTTGGGCGGCACCATCTTCACATGGGGATCAACGACCGTGATCTGATCGGCGGCTCCTGCCCAAACGCCAAAAGACAGGCAGGCGGCGAGTATTGCGAGGCTGAGTTTTTTCATGATGCACCTTTCGATGAAGGGGTTGAGGGTAAGTATTTGCGAATCTCGGCGGCAATCTGTTCGACAGCCGCGCCATGCGGCAGCTTTGCGGCCATATGTCCATCGGGGGCGAGAAGATAAGTCCACGCGCTGTGATCGATCACATAACCGGCAGCGCCGCTCACATCCTGCCGGATATAGGCGGCGCCGTAACGCTTTGCCACGGCAGCGAGTTCTTCCGCGCTGCCGGTGACGCCGATCATGTTCGGATGAAAGAAGTCGACATACTCTTCCAAATGGGTCAGCGTGTCGCGCTCGGGATCGACGGAAATGAAGATCAGACGCACCTGCGCCAGCTCATCCGCATTCAGGCGATTGAGCGCCTCGGTCGCCGCGGCCAGAGACGTGGGGCAGATATCAGGACAAAAGGTATAACCGAAAAAGACCAGCACCACCTTGCCGCGCAGGCTGACGGTGTCGACTGGGCCGCTGGCTGATTGCAAGACAAAATCGCTGTCAGCGGACGATTGTGGCACCGAAGCCGATGGCGCTCCATGCCACAGCCAAAGCAGCGCGGCGAGACCGGCGAGTCCGAGAGCGGCGATGATGATGAACCAGCGTTTGAACATTAGCGGTTCACCGGCGCTTCAAACTGGAAGGGCGCC
This sequence comes from Zoogloeaceae bacterium, assembly GCA_031274855.1. Taxonomy (GTDB): domain Bacteria; phylum Pseudomonadota; class Gammaproteobacteria; order Burkholderiales; family Rhodocyclaceae; genus Fen-999. The sequence continues at coordinate 4,984 of JAISPO010000066.1, forward strand.
GCGATGCGCTGGTGGCCGGTTTCGACCATGACTGTGGCACGCCAGAGCATACGGCCGGTGACGCAGACCGGAATGGTCGTTTCGCCAGTGAACTTGTCCGCGCCGGCAGGGGTCAGGGTGACGCGATTCACGCCCATGTTCATGGTAACGCCAGCAAAATCGACTTCGACCTTATCCGCAGGCAGGCCCGGCAGAGCCACCGTTATTTGCAACGGACGCACCACCGGAATCGGCTGCGGCGCAATCGCCAATTCAATGTAAGCGCCACCCTCCGGCATTTCGGCCCGGCAGGCCTGCTGGTTGAGGTCGCAACCCGCGAGCGGGGCCAGCGCCACATCCGCCTTCGGCAGCAGCAAGGGCGAGAAGAGGTAACCGAGAACGGCAATAGACACCAACGCCACAATAATGACGGCGTCGACGAACAGGGATCGCTTGGTATCAGACATCGCCCGAAGATACCGCAAGACACAATATCGCCGGTGCGACATTTCAGCGCACCGGCCGGCATTATTTTCCGGCTAACGGTAATTTGATGCAGGCAACCAAGCCGCCGCCAGCGCGGGGGAGGAGGTCGAGGCTGCCGCCGTGGCTGCGGGCGATGCGGTCTACGATAGCGAGGCCAAGGCCGGTGCCGGTGGCGCCGGTGCGAGCGGATTGCAGGCGGGTGAAGGGGAGTTTGAGGCGCTCGGCTTCGGCGGGGGGGATGCCCGGGCCGCGGTCGCGGACTTCGATGCAGACTTGGCCGGATTGCGTGGTCAGGGCCAGTTCAATCGGCGGGGTATCGCCTGCGTGGCGCAGGGCGTTGTTGATGAGGTTGCTGACGGCGCGGCGAATCGCCTTGGGCCGTGCGGCGAGCCGTGTCGCGGCGCTGTTGGGCGCGATGACGACGTTGCTGCCGTGACGCCGGTAGAAATCGGCGAGGTCGGCGAGCAGGGCGGCGAGGTCGATTTCTTCGACAGGTTCGCCGCTGTCGGCGCGGGCAAAATCGAGAAACTGACCGATGCTGCGATCCATTTCTTCAATGTCGGCGGTTATTTCCTGCCGCGTGATTTCGTCTTCGACCGACATTTCGATACTCATGCGCATACGGGTCAGGGGCGTGCGCAGGTCGTGCGAAACACCGGCCAGAATCAGGGCGCGATCTTCATCGAGGCGGGCGAGATCGGCATTCATCTGGTTGAAGTTGCGGGCCAGCGTACGGATTTCTTCAGGGCCGGTTTCGGCCACGGGCATCGGGTGTTTGCCGTGTCCGATTTCGGCGGCGGCGCGTTCCAGCGTTTTCAATGGCCGCGTGACGCGGAATACCACCAGCCATGCGCCGATGAGCGCCAGCGCCAGCGCGGCCGCTCCCCATCCGATCCACTGTATCGGAAAGCTGCGCTCGGCGCGGTTGCGGGGCAGCGCCATCCAGTAAAGATCATCCTCGATGGTGAAGCTGACGAACAGGCCCGGTTCGCCTTCGTGTTCCAGCGTCAGTTGAGTATCGGGGCTGAGTTCCTGACGCAGCAATTCCTGAACATGGTGCAGGAAGGGACGATCGGGCAGGGGAGTGATCGTGTCATCCGGTTCAGCCGGATAAATTTTGATGCCCTCGCGCTCGGCCAGTTCGCGCAACAGATTTGTGCGCACCTCCGGGCGGGCGGCGACCAGCGCGGTTCGGGTCAGGTTGACCACGCTGACAATCAACTGGGAAAGCTGGCGCGAGCGCGGGTCGCGTTCATAAGTCGTAAAAATCTGGAACCACGCCAGCACCGAAAGCAGCATCAATGCCGCGATCAGCAGGAAGGCGCGCCAGAGCAGGGTTTTCGGCAGTAGCCTCATGCGTGTTTCTTGCCGTCCGGCACGAACACATAGCCGAAGCCCCAGACGGTCTGGATGTAGCGCGGCTTGGCGGGATCGTCTTCGACCAGCTTGCGCAGCCGCGATACCTGCACATCAATGGAGCGGTCGAAAACATCGTATTCACGGCCACGCCCCAGCTCCATCAGCTTGTCACGCGAGAGCGGCTTGCGGGCATGGTCGACCAGCACTTTGAGGAGTCCGAATTCGCCAGTGGTCAGGATGCTGGCATTGCCGTCGCGGATGAGCTCGCGGGTGCCGAGGTTGACCGTGATGCTGCCGAAGGAGACGATTTCTTCAGCATCCGCCGGAGCGCCGGGCGGCGGCGGGGCGGTGCGGCGGCGCAGGACGGCATGAATACGCGCCACCAGTTCACGCGGGTTGAACGGCTTGGGCAGGTAATCGTCGGTGCCCAGTTCAAGGCCGACGATGCGGTCGATTTCATCGCCTTTGGCGGTCAGCATGATGATGGCGACTTCGTTTTTTTCGGCGCGCAAACGGCGGCAAATCGACAGGCCATCTTCGCCCGGCATCATCAGGTCAAGCACGATCAGGTCGTAGAGTTCCCGCGCCATGGCGCGATCCATCGCTTCGCCGCTTTCCACGGCCTTGACCGTGAAACCCTGCTCGCGCAGGTAACGGTCGAGAAGCTGGCGCAGGCGCAGATCGTCATCGACGACGAGAATTTTTCGGGTTTTGTCGGCAGGGGTATCCATAGGCATAAATCCTAGCCTGATCGGGCGATTTGTGCGAGCCAACCTTACAAACAATTACAAAACTCGGCCATGCGCCTTGAAAAATGGCCTACGATAACGCCCATGAAAACTCGTCTCGGCATATTTGCGTTTATCGGATTAACTGCCTTCCTGACGGCGACAGCGGGATACGCTGACCCACAGGGCGGCCCGCGTTCCGGCGGGCGTCCACCAAGCGGTGCTGCCGCGCAAGAAGGCGATGGTATGCGCGCGGAACGCATGGGGCGGATGCACCGGTTCCGCCGTCACGAGTCGGCGCTGGGCCGCATGTCGCCTGAGGAATGCCGCCAGTTGCGCCTTGAGATTCGGGCTGCCCGCGAGGGCATCTATCAGCAATCGCTACCCCCGCCGCCGCCTCCCCCTGCGCCGCCTCCTTCTACGCCGGAGCCTTAGCCCGCACCGGTAGAATGCAGGCCATGCGCCTGCTTGCTCTCGAAACCGCCACTCATCGTTTATCCGTCGCCCTTTGGCTCGATGGCCGAGTCATTGAGCGATTCGCCGAGTTGCCCAATGGCAGTTCGGAATGGCTGCTGCCCAACGTGCACAGTCTGCTGGCGGAAGCTGACATTAGTTTGACCGCGCTTGATGGCATCGCCTTCGGCGCAGGCCCGGGCAGCTTCACCGGCCTGCGGCTGGCGGCAGGTTGCGCGCAGGGTCTGGCTTACGGGTTGGATCTGCCGGTGCTGGGCATCAGCACGCTGGAGGCGTTGGCCTTCGCTTCCGGCGAGCCGCGGGTTTACGCCTGTCTCGACGCGCGCATGAATGAAGTCTATGTGGCCGCCTTCGAGAACGGCGTCGAAGTGATGACGCCCATCGTCTGCCCGCCTGAAGAAGCGCCCGTGCCGGAGGGCGCGGGGTGGATCGCTTGCGGCGATGGCTTTGCTCATTACGCAAATCGCCTGCCCCGCTTTGAGCGCGTCCGGCCCGAACTGCGGCCCACTGCCGCAGCGGTGGCGGCGCTGGCCGCGCCGCGTTTCACGCGCGGCGAAGGCGGGCCGGCAATAGAAGCGCAGCCTGTTTATGTGCGCGACAAAGTCGCCTTGACGACCGCCGAACGCCTCGAACGCGGAGGCCGAAAGTGAGCCTGCCCGAATTCGAATTACTGCCGATGCGCGAAACCGACCTCGACGCCGCTGCCGCGATTGAGCAATGCGCTCACCGGTTTCCCTGGACGCGGGGCAACTTCGACGATTCCTTCAAGGCCGGTCATAGCGCCTGGGTACTGCGCGAGGGCAATGTGCTGATCGGTTACGGCTTACTGATGATGTCGGGCGATGACGCTGACCTGCTCAACATCACCATCGCGCCCGAAGCGCAGCGGCGCGGCTGGGGCCTGTTGCTGCTCGATCACCTGTTTACCGTTGCCCGCCGCCACGGCGCGACCCGCATGATCCTCGAAGTCCGTCAAGGCAACGATGCCGCTTTGGCGCTTTACCGGCACGCCGGTTTTGCCGAAATCGGGCGGCGTCGCGCCTACTATCAAGGAAAGGAAGACGCCATCGTGATGGCGCATGAACTATGAACCGGCGTGAAAGCATTTTGCGTGAAATGGGTCTCGGCCCAAGCTGGCAACTGCGCGACAGACCGGCGGAAGCCGTCGCCGCGCCTGCCGCCGCAACAGAAATGCCGCCGCAGCAGGCGCCTGTCTCGGCGGATGATCGCGCCGCGCTCATCGCAAAAATGGACTGGGATCAACTCAAAGCCGCGGTAGCTGATTGCCGCGCCTGCGCCCTGTGCAAAGCACGCAAGCAGGCGGTGCTCGGCGTTGGCGACATCGAAGCGGATTGGTTGTTCATCGGCGAAGGGCCGGGCGCGGAAGAGGACGAACGCGGCGAACCCTTCGTCGGCCAAGCCGGAAAACTGCTCGACGCCATGCTCGACGCCATCGGCCTCAAGCGCGGTGACAACGTCTACATCGGCAACGCCGTCAAATGCCGTCCGCCCAGCAACCGCACGCCGGAACCTGAAGAAACGGCCACCTGCTGGCCCTTCCTGCAACGGCAAATCGAACTCATCAAACCCAAACTCATCATCGCTCTGGGCCGTCCCGCCGCGCAAACGCTACTGCAAAGCGAAGTGAAAATTTCATCCTCGCGCGGCAGACTATTCGACTACCAAGGCACCCCTGTCGCCGTGACCTACCACCCCGCCTACCTGCTGCGCAACCTCCCCGACAAAGCCCGCGCTTGGGAAGACCTCTGTTTCATCAGGTTTCAGGGTTCAGGTTCCAGGATTCAGTAAGTTTGTTGAGGCTCGCGGCGCGAGCCTCAACACCAAAAACTGTAACCCGGACCCTGAATCCTGAACCCCGTTTCGTCCTTCCCGCGACTCACTTCACCCCGTCATTCCCGCGCCCCAAACCCCGTCATTCCGCGCGTAGTCGCGGAATCCATGCGGCGTCTGGATTCTGCGACTGCGCTTCGCTTCGCGCAGAATGACAACCAGACCTCCATCGTCATTCCCGCACGTTCCTGGCGGGAATCCAGCGGCTTTGGTTCTGGAAAGAAATTCTGCTGACCCTTTATCACTGATGATCGGGCAGAACACTTCGTTTTTTACTGCCCGGCAACAACCATTCCGTGTCATTTGGACAGTATTTATATCGAATTCTGGATTGCGCTACCAGATCATCTTTAATTTTGTCGAACGCATCTGATTTTAACACATGAATATGGTAAATGAGCTGAACTCTATGACCTTCCGCCTCTCCTTCGAGAACGAAACGATCCGAGCCAATGTAAGCTTGGTTCGGGAAATAATAATATCCATACTTAAAATTCAATAATGTCCCATGCTTCGGGGATTCCAATGTTTTTATTTTTATGCCATCAACAAGATCAATAGAGGTATAATCAAACCTGTCATTCACGAGTACTTCTGCGGGAATAGGTTGCCCACGATAATCTACCAAATCCGGATCAACCAGATAAAATGCTTGATAGACATCCAATTTAGGAGAAATTGTATATTTGTAAGATAAGCGCACATCAGGATCACTATCATCACTATCGCGAGTAATAATTTCTTTAAATGACGATATATCGATCTTTGGCGCAAGTATTGCATTACAAACACCCACTCTTGCGTAATACCCACTTTCTCTTTTCTGGCTTGTGTGAGGCGCATTGGATTGAGCAACGATAGTGACCGGCTGTTGGTAGTCCGCAGGTGGTAAGTCAATGAAAAACATGTCTACCCATTCCTTGTAAGAATTTAAGAACTCGTTCAAATCATCCAGAGCAGCCTCACAATTAAAGGGGCCGGGTTCGATTTTCTTTTCCGCGAACGATTGAAAAGAGTTCGATGCCGCCTCATTTCCAGCGTTCGCCAGCACGGGTAATGGGCTGGCGGTCAACAGGCCAGACAGTAGGGCGATCCGCAAGAAAATAACTGTTGCGCGGCGTGTGACATGGTTGGGCGTTTGCATGATTTGGCTCCTTGTGTCGTTCCCTTCTCAGTCCACATTGAAGCAGTAGATTGTGGCAAAAATCTGTCCAAATTCTGGCAAACCGCTGACGAATTGTGGCAAAAAATGGCAATCGTTACGCAGGCGGTCGGCACACCCTCTTTGGGCAGAAGGCTTGGTTTCGATAGACAGAAATATCCAGTTCGGATAGACTCCCGAGCTATCTAGTCAGACCTGTCTAGTCTTAAAAGGCGATCCATTATGCAAAGCTGGCAAATGCAAACGGCCAAGGCGCGGTTTTCGGAAGTCGTAAAGTCTGCCGCTCAAAAGGGGCCG
>JAISPO010000089.1 GCA_031274855.1 Zoogloeaceae bacterium
GCCACCGAAGACCGCGCCGCCCGCGCCGGTGAATATGATCGCCCAGAGTTTGAAGAAGTCCCCAACCAACCCCGCCGCGCCTACGTCGGCCTCGCCCCGCGCATCGTGCCGCTGGCCGAGATGTTCGAGTATTCGCTGAAGGCGGAAAAGCCGGTGTTATGGGGCATTTAGCCGCGGCATGATTTCCGTGAAGCTGGCGATGGCCGGATAGCCGCCGGTGTTTTTTTCGGGTTGCCGTGTATCGGGCTGGCGTATGGTCAGCAGGTGGCGGATACCGTAGCGTTGCGCGGAGTCGAGTACCGCGAGGCTGTCGTCGATCAGCAGGCTGCGCTGCGGGTCGAAAGGTTCGACTTCTTGCAGCCGGTGCCAGAAAGTTTGTGCTTCCTTGGCGTGGCCGAGTTCGTGGGAGGTCACAACGGCGTCGAAATGGGGGCGCAGTTGGGTGCGGGCCAGTTTGAGCGTCAGGCTTTTATGGTGAGCATTGGTGACCAGCACCACACGCTTTCCGGCGTGGCGCAGAGCGTCGAGAAACTCGACTACGCTCGCGTGAACGGCGATCAGATGCGCGATTTCTTCCTTGAGGCGCATGATGTCGAGTTCCAGTTCAGTGGCCCAGAAGTCGACCGAATACCATTCGAGCGTGCCAATGCGGGCATGGTAGCGGGCCATCAGGTCTTCGCGGGCGGCTTCGCGGCTGATGCCCCGGCTTTCCGCGTAACGCTGCGGCAGATGGGCATGCCAGAAGTGGTTGTCGAAATGCAGGTCGAGCAGGGTGCCGTCCATGTCGAGCAGCGCAGTGTCGATGCCACGCCAGTCCAGACGCGCCGGCATTTCAGCAGCCCTTGAAATCCGGCTTGCGCTTTTCGGCGAAGGCGGCAAGCCCTTCGGCATAGTCGGCCGTGCCGAGAAAGTCGAACGAGGCGCGTTTTTCCGCATCGGTCAGCGGCTTGCCATCAAGCAGGCGGGTGAGCCAGCGTTTATGGGCGCGCGCCACGCACGGCGCGCCATCGGCGATGCGTTTGGCAGTTGCCAGCGCCTCGGCCTCGGCCAGCTTGTCCGGCACAACGCGGGTCAGCAAGCCCTTCTCGTAAGCCTCGTTCGCGGTCAGCAGCCTGCCTTCCAGAAGAATCTCTTTGGCGAGCGCCAGACCGGCAACCCTGAGCAGACCGGCCAGTTCGCCCGGATACATGGAAAAACCGAGCTTATTGATCGGGGCGCCGAATCGGGCCGACGCGCCGGCGATGCGCAAATCGCAGGCGCAGGCGATTTCGAGACCGCCGCCGACGCAGGGGCCGAGAATCATGGCGACTGTGGGATGACGGCAGGTTTCGACCGCGGTTAGCGCCTTGCCGACCGCTTCATGGTAGGCCAGCGCCTTGTCGACATCGGCGCGTTCAGTGCGGAATTCATCGAGATCGCCACCGGCGGCAAAGGCCGCGCCGTCGCCGCGCACAATGACGGCGCGCAGGCTGCCGTCGCCTGTCAGTTCGGCCATCACCGCCGCCAGCCGCCGCCACATGGCGGCGTCGATGGCGTTGAGTTTTTCGGGATTGAAAAGCGTGACGGTCGCAAGGCTGCCGTCGCGTTCGAGCAAAATATCGCCGGCCATTCTGAACGGAAATGAAAGATCAGCGCACAGTGTAAAGCTTTGCCAGCGCTGCGCGGCCGGAAAGTATGTGATCGTGCATTGTCCGGCCGGCCAGATCGGCGTTTTTCCGCTCGATGGCCGCCATGATAGTTTGATGTTCAGCCAAGGATTGACGCAGACGGCCCGTGAGCTTGAGGGAACCGCGCCGCGTCAGCTTGAGGAACTTGCGGGTTTCCTGAATCAACTCCTTGAGCCAGCGATTACCGGCAAGTTCCTGCAAGACTTCGTGGAATTGCTGGTTGGCTTCGAAAAAGCGGTCGGGGTCATTGGCGGCGGCATGGCGTTCCAGCGCGCCGTGAATATCGGCCAGACGCTTGCGGTCGGCGTCGCTGGCCTTGCGCGCCGCTTCGTAGGCGCAGCGGCCTTCAAGCAGGGCCATCACGGGGAAGATTTCGTCGAGATCCTGTTCCGATAATTCGGTGACATAGCAACCGCGGCGCGGCCTGAGCGTCACCAGCCCTTCCGCCGCCAGCACCTTGAGCGCCTCGCGCAAAGGCGTGCGGGAAATACCGTACTCGGCAGCGATGGCCTGCTCGTCGACCCAACTGCCCGGCGCCAGTTCGTGAGCGTAAATGCGATTACGCAGGCGCTCCGCCACCTGCTCATACAGCGCAGGGGCCGCGAGGCTGAGGGCGGGATTGGCGGGGGGGCGTCTTGCATCCATAATTATGAATACAGTATTATAGGGTGGCAGACGAATGTCAACACATACATAATTCGGATATAGCCGAAGGGAGTAATCATCATGAGTAAATACCCCAATGTCTCTGTGCCTTCTCTCGATACTTGGGCGAAAGCAGCCGCCAAGGCGTCCCCCGCAGGCGACGTGCAAAAACTCGACTGGCAGACGCCTGAGGGCCTGACGGTCAAGGCGCTGTATACCAGCGCCGATACGGCCAATCTGCCTTTCGCGGATACGCTGCCGGGCTTCGAGCCTTTCCTGCGCGGGCCGCAGCCGACCATGTACGCGGCGCGCCCCTGGACGATTCGTCAATACGCCGGTTTTTCGACCGCCGAGGAATCCAACGCCTTCTACCGCAAGGCGCTGGCCGCCGGCGCGCAGGGCGTCTCGGTCGCTTTCGATCTGGCCACGCATCGCGGCTATGACTCGGATCATCCGCGCGTGGTTGGCGATGTCGGCAAGGCCGGTGTGGCCATTGACTCGGCCGAAGACATGAAGATTTTGTTCGACGGCATACCGCTGGACAAGGTCTCGGTATCCATGACCATGAACGGCGCGGTGCTGCCGATTCTGGCCGGTTATGTCGTCGCCGCCGAGGAACAGGGCGTGGCGCAGAACGCGCTTTCAGGAACGATCCAGAACGATATCCTCAAAGAGTTCATGGTTCGCAACACCTACATTTACCCGCCCGAACCGTCGATGCGCATCATCGCCGACATCATCGGCTATACCGCGCAGCACATGCCCAAGTTCAACTCCATTTCGATTTCGGGCTACCACATTCAGGAGGCGGGGGCGACGCAGGCGCTGGAACTGGCCTTCACGCTGGCCGACGGCATGGAGTATGTGCGCACCGCCATGAAGAGCGGGCTGGATGTCGACGCCTTTGCCGGCCGCTTGAGCTTCTTCTTCGCCATCGGCATGAACTTCTATCTGGAAGTCGCCAAGCTGCGCGCCGCACGCCTGCTCTGGTGGCGCATCATGAAGGAATTCGGCGCCAAGCAGCCCAAATCCATGATGCTGCGCACCCACTGCCAGACTTCCGGCTGGTCGCTGACCGAGCAAGACCCGTACAACAATGTGGTGCGCACCGCCATTGAAGCGATGGCCGCCGTCTTCGGCGGCACTCAGTCACTGCATACCAACGCGCTCGACGAAGCCATCGCGCTGCCCACCGAGTTCTCGGCCCGCATCGCCCGCAACACACAGATTCTGATTCAGGAAGAAACGCATATCTGCAACGTCGTCGATCCCTGGGCCGGCAGCTACATGATGGAAAAGCTGACGCAGGACATGGCCGACATGGCTTGGCGCACCATTGAGGACATCGAAAAAATGGGCGGCATGACCCATGCGGTCGAATCGGGCTGGGCCAAGTTGCAAGTGGAAAAATGCGCCGCCGAAAAGCAGGCGCGCATTGATTCCGGCAAAGACGTAATCGTCGGCGTGAACAAATACAAACTCAAGGAAGAAGCCAAGGTCGACATCCTTGAAGTGGATAACCATGCCGTGCGCGACGCGCAAATCGCCCGTCTCAAGAAGATTCGCGCCACGCGCGATCCGGCCAAGGTCGAGGCCGCGCTGACCGCGCTCACTGAAGCCGCCAAAACCCGTACCGGCAACCTGCTCGATCTCGCCATCAAGGCCACGCGCCTGCGCGCCACCGTCGGCGAAATCTCCGACGCGCTGGAAGTTGTCTATGACCGCCACCGCGCCAGTCACCAGACGGTCAGCGGCGTTTATCGCGGCGCGTTCGGCGAAGGAGAGAAAATGAAATCACTGCTCGATCAAGTTGAAGGCTTCCTCGCCCGCGAAGGCCGCCGCCCGCGCATCCTCATTGCCAAGCTCGGCCAGGATGGCCACGACCGCGGCGCGAAAGTCGTTGCCACCGCCTTCGCCGACCTCGGCTTCGACGTCGACGTCGGCCCGCTGTTCCAGACGCCGGAAGAAGCCGCGCGGCAAGCCATTGAAAACGACGTCCACGCCGTTGGCGTCTCGACGCTCGCCGCCGGTCACAAGACACTGGTGCCTCAGTTGATCGCCGCGCTGAAAGCGCAGGGCGCGGAAGACATCATCGTTTTCGTCGGCGGCGTCGTCCCCGCGCAAGACTACGAATTCCTCGAAAAAGCCGGCGCCGCCGGCATCTTCGGCCCCGGCACGCCGATCCCGGACGCCGCAAACAAGGTGCTGGAAGCCATCGTCGCCCATCTGCCTGAGGCGGCTTCTTAGTTGGAGAATCCGGAATGGACAAACAACTTCTGGAACGCATCACGCTCGAACCCGGCAAGCGCGGTGGCAAACCGTGCATCCGCCATTTCAGGATCACTGTTTATGACGTGCTTGGCTGGCTCGCGGCAGGCATGGCGCAGCAGGAAATTCTTGCCGATTACCCGGAACTGGAAGTCGAAGATATCAAGGCTTGCCTCGTGTTTGCCGCCGACCGAGAGCGGCGCATGGTGCGGATTGCAGCGTGAAACTGCTGCTCGACCAGAATCTTTCGAGGCGCTTGCTGCCCGCGCTGGAATCCCTGTTTCCGGGTTCCAGCCAAGTCCAGTTGTTTGGCATGGAAACAGCAACAGACGGCATCATTTGGTCGTTCGCCAAAGCAAACGGTTTCGCGATTCTGACCAAGGATTCCGATTTCGTGGAAATGTCGGCGTTGTATGGGCATCCACCGAAGATCGTCTGGCTCAACTTGGGGAATGTATCGAATTCAGCCCTTCAGGCAAAGTTGTTGAACCACGCGAAACCCATTCAGACTTTTCTCGAAAATACCGAGGATGGAGTGCTCGAAATTGAATGAGCCGTGCCGAGGCAATTCATGGCAGACGGATATGGCGCTCGCCGACGGCGTGCGTGCCGGTAATCGCCGCGCGTTGGCCAAGGCAATTACGCTGATCGAGTCGGTCAAGCCGGAGCATCAGGCGCGGGCGGCGGCTTTGCTGGATCATCTGTTGCCCTATTCGGGCAATTCGATTCGCCTCGGCATTACGGGCGTGCCCGGCGCGGGCAAGTCGACTTTCATCGAGGCGCTCGGCCTCGACTTGATCGGACGCGGGCAGCGCGTTGCCGTGCTGGCGGTTGATCCTTCCTCGTCGGTGACGGGCGGCTCGATTCTCGGCGACAAAACGCGCATGGAGCAGCTCTCGCAGGATGAGCGCGCTTTCATCCGGCCATCACCGTCTGCCGGAGCCTTGGGCGGCGTCACGGACAGAACGCGCGAAGCCATGCTGTTATGCGAGGCCGCCGGTTTCGACACCATCATTGTTGAAACTGTCGGCGTCGGACAAAGTGAAACGGCCGTGGCCGGCATGACCGACTGCTTCGTCTTGCTGCAACTGCCCAATGCGGGCGATGACTTGCAGGCCATCAAGAAAGGCGTGGTCGAGCTGGCCGATATTGTCATCTTTAACAAGGCCGATCTTGATTCGGTCGCCGCCGAGCGTGCCGCCGCGCAGATGCGCAGCGCATTGGCGCTGCTGTCCCCGGCTTCGCCCGATTGGCGTCCGCCGGTGTTGACGGCAAGCGCCGCCAAGCGCATCGCCGTCACCGATTTTTGGGCGACAGTGGAGCAATATCGCGCTACCATGAACAAAACGGGCGAATGGGATGCCCGCCGCCGCCGTCAGGCCCATGCCTGGATGTGGCAATTGATCGATTCCGGTTTGCGTCAGCGTTTTCGCACGCATCCCGGAGTCGCTGCCGCCCTGCCGGAGTTGAGTCTGGCGATTGATGCCGGAACCACGACGCCAGCCGGCGCGGCCCAGCGTTTATTGAGTTTGTTGAATCGATATTTTTGAGCAGTATTTTTGAGGAGAAGGACGTGCACGACATTATTCAGGAGCTTGCCAAGAAGCGCTCGGCAGCCCGCCTCGGCGGCGGCCAGAAGCGCATCGACGCCCAGCATGGCAAGGGCAAACTGACGGCCCGCGAGCGCATCGAACTGCTGCTCGACCCCGGCACTTTCGAAGAATGGGATATGTTCAAGGAACACCGTTGCAGCGACTTCGGTATGTCGGAAACCAAGATTCCGTCCGACGGCGTCGTCACCGGCTACGGCACCATCAGCGGCCGCATGGTGTTCGTCTTTTCCCAGGACTTCACGGTATTCGGCGGCGCGCTTTCGGAGGCCCATGCCGAAAAAATCTGCAAGATCATGGAGCACGCCATGAAGGTCGGCGTGCCGGTGATCGGCATCAACGACTCCGGCGGCGCGCGTATTCAGGAAGGCGTGGCCTCGCTGGGCGGCTACGCCGATGTATTCCAGCGCAACGTCATGGCCTCGGGGGTGATTCCGCAAATCAGCCTCATCATGGGGCCGTGCGCGGGCGGCGCGGTGTATTCGCCGGCCATGACCGACTTCATTTTCATGGTCAAGGATACCTCCTACATGTTCGTAACCGGCCCGGAAGTGGTCAAGACGGTAACGCACGAGGAGGTGACCGCCGAAGAACTGGGCGGGGCCGTGACCCACAACACCAAGTCCGGCGTGGCCGATCTCTCTTTCGAGAACGATGTCGAAGCGCTGTTGATGCTGCGGCGTTTCTTCAATTTCCTGCCGCTCAACAACAGGGAAAAGCCGCCGATCCGGCCAACGCCCGATCTGGCCGACCGCCTTGATTTCAGCCTTGACACGCTGGTGCCGGAAAATCCGAACAAGCCCTACGACATCAAGGAACTCATCATCAAGACGGTTGATGACTGCGACTTTTTCGAGTTGCAGCCCGACTACGCGAAAAACATTGTCATCGGTTTCGCGCGCATGGAAGGCCAGACGGTCGGCATTGTCGCCAATCAGCCGATGGTGCTGGCCGGTTGTCTGGACATTAAAAGTTCGATCAAGGCGGCGCGTTTCGTGCGCTTCTGCGATGCCTACAACATTCCGATCATCACCTTCGTCGACGTGCCCGGCTTCATGCCCGGCACGGCGCAGGAATACGGCGGCATCATCAAGCACGGCGCCAAGCTGCTTTACGCCTACGCCGAATGCACGGTGCCGAAAGTCACCGTCATTACGCGCAAAGCCTATGGCGGCGCGTATGACGTGATGGCCTCCAAGCACTTGCGCGGCGACGTGAACTTCGCGTGGCCCTCGGCGGAAATCGCCGTGATGGGGCCGAAGGGCGCGGTCGAAATCATTTTCCGCGAGGAAAAGAACAATCCGGCCAAGCTGGCCGAACGCGAAGCCGAATACAAGGCCAAGTTCGCCAATCCCTTCGTCGCCGGCGCGCGCGGCTTCATCGACGACGTGATCCAGCCGCACGAAACGCGCAAGCGCATCTGCCGCAGCCTGGTCATGCTGCGCAACAAGAAACTCGAAAATCCGTGGCGCAAGCACGGCAACATTCCGCTGTGAGCGACGGGAGGAATAAAACATGTTCAAGAAAATTCTGATTGCCAATCGCGGAGAGATTGCCTGCCGCGTCATCAAAACTGCCCGCAAGATGGGCATTAAAACCGTTGCCGTTTATTCCGAAGCGGACAAGGATGCGCTGCATGTCGAACTGGCCGATGAGGCCGTTTGCATCGGCCCGCCGCCGTCCAAGGAGTCTTATCTGCGCGGCGACAAAATCATTGAAGCCTGCAAGCAAACCGGCGCGGAAGCGGTGCATCCGGGTTACGGTTTCCTGTCCGAAAACGAGGAGTTTTCGCGCACGCTGGAAGAAGCCGGCATTGTCTTCATCGGCCCCAAGCATTATTCGGTCGCGGCGATGGGCGACAAAATCGCTTCCAAAAAGCTGGCGCAGGCCGCCAAGGTCAACATCATTCCGGGCTACAACGATCCGATCGACACGCCTGAGCGGGCGGTAAAAATCGCTCAGGGCATCGGCTATCCGGTGATGATCAAAGCCTCGGCGGGCGGCGGCGGCAAGGGCTTGCGCGTCGCATTCAACGACCAGGAATGCCACGAAGGTTTCTCGTCATGCAAGACGGAAGCGAAAAACGCGTTCGGCGATGATCGCATTTTCATGGAGAAGTATGTCGAAGAGCCGCGCCACATCGAAATTCAGGTGCTCGGCGACGCGCATGGCAACTGCGTCTATCTGCATGAGCGCGAGTGTTCGATTCAGCGCCGTCATCAGAAAGTCATCGAAGAAGCGCCCAGTCCCTTCCTCGACGGGCAAACCAGAAAAGCCATGGGCGAGCAGGCTGTCGCGCTGGCCAAGGCTGTCAAATACCAGTCCGCCGGCACTGTCGAGTTCGTCGTCGGCGGCAAGGACAAGCAGTTCTACTTTCTGGAAATGAACACCCGCTTGCAGGTCGAGCATCCGGTGACCGAATGCATCACCGGCCTTGATCTGGTCGAGTTGATGATCCGCGTCGCCGCCGGCGAAAAGCTGCCGTTCGCGCAACAGGACATCAAGCTCAACGGCTGGGCGATGGAATGCCGCATCAACGCCGAAGACCCGTTCCGCAACTTCCTGCCGTCGACCGGACGTCTGGTCAAGTTTGCCCCGCCCGCGACCACGCTGGAAGCGGCGGTGCCCACGGCGGCCGGCGGCGGCGTGCGCGTCGACACGGGGGTCTATGAAGGCGGCGAAATCTCGATGTACTACGACTCGATGATCGCCAAGCTGATCGTGCATGGCGTCAATCGCGCGCAAGCAATCAAGCGGATGCGCGACGCGCTCAACGGCTTCGTGATCCGCGGCGTTGCCAGCAACATCGCCTTCCAGTCGGCCCTGATGAAGAACCCGCGCTTCGTTGGCGGCAACTTCAACACCGGCCTGATCGGCGAGGAATATCCCAAGGGCTTCAACGCCAGCGACGTGGTGCACGACGCGCCCGCGATGCTGGTCTGTGTCGCGGCGGCAATTCATCGTCAATACCTGACGCGCAACGCCGCCATCAGCGGCCAGATGCCGGGCCACGAGTATATGCCGGGTGAAGATTTCGTCGTGCTGCTCGGCGCTGAGCAACATGCCGTCAAAGTGCGCGACGCAGCCGGCGGCTGGGACATAAGCTTTGCCGGCAAGCAGCATGAAGTGCGCTCCGACTGGCAATTCGGCGAGTACCTGTATCAAGGCACGCTTGATGGCGAGTCCTTCTGCATGCAGGTCGAGCGCCACGGCCTGCGCTACCGGCTGTTCCACTGGGGCACGCAGGCCGACGTGATGGTCGAAGCCGCGCGCATCGCCGAACTGCACGCGCTGATGCCTCACAAGGCTCCGCCCGACATGTCGAGGTTCCTCCTCTCGCCCATGCCCGGCCTGCTGACGCAGATTGCCGTTCAAGTCGGGCAGGAGGTCAAGGCCGGTGAAGTCCTCGCCAGAATCGAAGCCATGAAAATGGAAAACGTCCTCAAAGCCGAACGCGACTGCACTGTCGAAAAACTGCTCGCCAGCGCCGGTGAATCCCTCACAGTGGATCAACCGATTATCGCGTTCAA
>JAISPO010000152.1 GCA_031274855.1 Zoogloeaceae bacterium
TAGAGCGCGCCGATGATGAGGACGTTCATCTGGGCAACGGTGTCGATGAACGGGAGCTCAAAGGCGAGCAGGCTGTCGGCGACATCCGGCCTGATGATAATGCCGCCCAGAACGACGCCAAGAACGATGGCGGTGACGGTCAGCCCTTCGATCCAGCCGTTGGCGACGACGAGCAGGCGATGCGGCAGGTATTCGGTCAGGATGCCGTACTTGGCCGGCGAGTAGGCAGCCGCGCCGAGGCCGACCACGGCATAGGCGGCGAGCGGATGCACATCGAAAAACATCAGCGCGCAACCGAGAATTTTGATGTTGTTGCTGATGAACATGACGCGCCATTTCGGCATGGAGTCGGCAAACGGGCCGACGAATGCCGCCAGGACGACGTAAAACACGGTGAAGGAAGTTTTGAGCAGCGGCTCATATTCCGTCGGCGCGTCGATCTCTCGCAGCATGGCGATGGCCGAGATCAGCAGCGTGTTGTCGGCCAGCGCAGAAAAAAACTGCGCCGCCATGATGATGTAGAAGCGGAGGGGCATGGGGCAGGCTTTATATCACGAAAGAATCGCGGGCGGCTTGTACCTGATATTTGCCAATTGTGCTTGAATATCAAGCCTGATTATCTGTCATCGCTCAAAGCAGGAGGCTGCGGCAAATGACCTCTACTATTGCGCGTCCGATCCGCGCCCGATTTTCCGCTGCCGCGTTGCGGCATAACCATGCGGTCGCCCGCCATCATGCGGGTGGCGCGCGCATCTGGAGCGTGGTCAAGGCCAATGCCTACGGGCATGGGCTGGAGCGTGCGGTTGACGCTTTGGCGGATGTTGCCGATGGGTTTGCGCTTGTTGAGTTGGAGGCGGCGCTGGCCTTGCGCGAAGCGGGCCTGCGGCAGCCGATTTTGATGCTTGAAGGCTGCTATGCGGCGGAGGAGTTGCCGTCGTTTGCCGAGGGCAGGTTGACGCCGGTATTGCACAGCCTGGCGCAGGTTGAGGCGTTTTGCGCTTTGGCGTTGCCGGTGCGCTTGCCGGTGTATCTCAAACTCAATACGGGCATGAACCGGCTTGGGCTGGAGGCCGAGGAGTTGACGCGCGCTCTGGCGATGCTGTCGATGACAGCCAGCGCCGAGACCGTCACCTTGATGACGCATCTGGCCGATGCCGATGGTTCGCATGGCGTCGCATGGCAGATGGAGCGTCTGACGGCGATGCGCGCGGGCCGCAGCCTGCCATTGTCGATTGCCAATTCGGCGGCTTTGATCCGCTTCCCCGAAACGCGCTGTGACTGGGTGAGGCCGGGCATCATGCTTTACGGCAGTTCTCCTTTCGCGGACCAGAGCGCGGACGATCTTGGGTTGCGGCCTGTGATGACGCTGGAAAGCCAACTGATTGCCGTGCGCGAAATCGCGGCGGGCGAGCGCGTCGGTTACGGTTGCCTGTTTACTGCCGAACAGCCGACGCGGATCGGCGTTGTCGCCTGCGGCTATGCCGATGGCTACCCGCGCCACGCGCCGACCGGTACGCCGGTGCTGGTGGACGGATACCGCACGCGCACGCTGGGCCGCGTGTCGATGGACAAGCTGTGCGTGGATTTATCCGGCCTGCCGGAGTTTGACGTGGGCGCGCCGGTGACGCTTTGGGGCGAGGGCTTATCGGTGGATGAAGTCGCGCGCGCGGCGGGCACCATCAGCTATGAATTGTTCTGCGCGTTGGCCGAGCGCGTACCGGTGATTGAGGCCGATTGATGGCAAAGGCCAAAAGTATTTTCACCTGCACCGAATGCGGTGCGGCCAATCCGAAATGGCAGGGGCAGTGCGCGGGCTGCGGGCAATGGAATACGCTGGTCGAAACCATTGCCGAAACGGGCGGCGCTGGCGCAAACCGCTATGCGGGCCTTGCCGGTAGCGGCCAGTTGCAGGATTTGTCGGTCATCAGTCCGCGCGAAGAATCGCGTCAGCCGACCGGCATTGAGGAGTTCGACCGCGTACTTGGCGGCGGTCTGGTTTCCGGCGGCGTGGTGCTGATCGGCGGCGATCCGGGCATCGGCAAATCCACGCTGCTGTTGCAGGCGCTGTCGCGTCTGGCCGAGGCGGGCCACGCGGTGCTTTATGTCTCCGGCGAAGAATCCAGCGAGCAGGTGGCGCTGCGGGCGCGGCGCTTGCAGTTGGCGACGCGCGGCTTGCGCATGTTGCCGGAAATCGGGCTGGAAAAAATACTCGCCACGCTCAAAACCGAAAAGCCGCTGGTGGCGGTGATCGACTCGATACAAACGCTGTATTCCGAGGCGCTGCAATCGGCCCCGGGATCGGTGGCGCAGGTGCGCGAGTGCGCGGCGCAACTGACGCGGCTGGCCAAGCAAAGCGGCATTTGCGTGATTCTGGTCGGGCATGTCACCAAAGAGGGCGCGCTGGCCGGCCCGCGTGTGCTGGAACATATCGTCGACACCGTCCTCTATTTCGAGGGCGACACCCATTCCAGTTTCCGGCTAATCCGGGCGTTCAAAAACCGCTTCGGCGCGGTCAATGAACTGGGCGTATTCGCCATGACCGAGAAGGGGCTGCGCGGCGTGTCCAATCCTTCCGCGCTGTTCCTTTCGCAACACGCGCAGGAGGTGTCCGGCTCCTGCGTCCTTGTCACGCAGGAAGGCACGCGGCCATTGCTGGTCGAAATTCAGGCGCTGGTCGATACCGCCCACTCGCCGAGTCCGCGCCGCTTGACGGTCGGCTTGGACGCGCAGCGGCTGGCGATGTTGCTCGCGGTGCTGCATCGTCATGCCGGTATTGTTTGTTTCGATCAGGATGTGTTCGTCAATGCTGTCGGCGGCGTGCGCATTCAGGAACCGGCAGCGGATTTGGCGGTGCTGCTGGCCATCGTTTCCTCGCTCAATAACAGGCCGCTACCGGCGAAGCTGGTGGCCTTCGGCGAGGTGGGGCTGGCGGGTGAAATCCGCCCCGCGCCGCGCGGCTTGGAACGCTTAAAGGAAGCAGCGAAACTCGGCTTCACCCACGCGCTGATCCCCAAGGCCAACGCGCCCAAGCAGGCGATCAAAGGCATTGAAGTCATCGCCCTCGCTCGCGTCGAGCAGGCGCTTGACGCGCTGCGCTCGCTACGCGACACATGAAGACGGCGCGGCTCGTCTGGCGCATGTTGGCCCGCGACTGGCGGGCCGGTGAGTTGACGGTGTTGGGCATTGCGCTGGTCGTTGCCGTGGCGGCGCTGACGGCCGTTAGCTTTTTGGCCGACCGCGTTCAACAGGGGCTGGCGCTGCAATCCCATCAACTGCTTGGCGGCGATTTGCTGTTGTCGGCGGATCATCCCTGGGCTGATGAATTCCGCAGCGCGGCCATACAACATCATTTGCAGCTTGCCGAAAGCGCGAGTTTTCCGAGTATGGTTTCGGCGGGTGAAGCTACTCAACTGGCCGAAATCAAAGCCGTCAGCGGCAATTTTCCGCTGCGCGGAAAACTGCGAATCGCGCCAACGCTGAATGCGCCGGACGCCGTGACCGGGCGCGTGCCGGAACAGGGCGAAGGCTGGCCCGATGAGCGTCTCGCCCAGGCGATGGCGGCGGCGCGAATGCGTTTGGGCGAAATCGAACTCGATACGCGCACGGTGCTTACCCTCGATCCCGACCGCGGCATCAACGCCTTTGCGCTGGCCCCGCGCCTGCTCATCAATCTTGCCGATCTGCCTGCCACCCGCTTGATCCAGATGGGCAGCCGCGTTACTTGGCGGCTCCATCTGGCCGGTGACGAGGCCGATGTCGAAAGCTACCGGCGCTGGGCCGAGTCCCGCATTGGGCGCGGCGAGCGGATCGAAAGTCTGGATAACGCCCGCCCCGAAATTCGCAACCTGCTCGAACGCGCGGGGCGCTTCCTGCAACTCGCCGCCTTGCTGACTGTCGTGCTGGCTGCCGTGGCGATTGGTTTCGCTACTGATCGCTACCTGCGCCATCACCTCGACGGCTGCGCCGTGATGCGCTGTCTCGGCGCTTCGTCGCAGCGCATCCTGCGCATCCATGGCGGCGAATTTGCTCTGTTCGGCCTGCTGGCGACACTCATGGGCTGCCTGCTCGGTTTCGGCCTGCAACGGGCGCTGCAAGCGGCGCTGGCGGGGTTCCTCAGCAGCGAGCTGCCTTTACCCTCCTGGCGGCCTTGGGGACATGGCCTGCTGGTCGGCCTGACGCTGCTGCTCGGTTTTGCCCTGCCGCCCCTGCTGCGGTTGCGGCAGGTCTCGACTGTGCGCGTACTGCGCCGCGAGTGGGAATCCACCGAGCCGAAACTGATCGCCGCCTATGGTTTCGGGGCGCTGCTGCTCGTCGCCTTGATCGTCTGGGTGGCGGGCGAACTGAAACTCGCCGCCATCGTCACCGGCGGCTTCGCGCTGGCCGTGCTGCTTTACGGCGGCTGCGCCTGGCTGGCATTGCGGGTGATACGCCGCGCGTCAGCCGGTTTCGATCCTTGGCGGCTTGGCTTGGCGAATCTGCGCCGCCGCTGGCGCGCCACCATCGTTCAGGTGGTGGCCTTGGGGCTTGGCCTGACGACGCTGCTGCTTTTGACCATCGCCCGCGATGACCTGCTCGCCAGTTGGCAGCGCCGCATTCCGCCGGACGCGCCCAACCGCTTCGTCATCAATCTGCAAGCCGATCAGCGTGAAGCGTTCGCTGCCTTCTTCGTCCAGCACGGCCTGCCCGCGCCCGCGACGGAGCCGATGGTGCGCGGGCGTTTGCTGACGATCAACGGCGAATCGCGCTCACCGGCCAGCTACGCCGATGAACGCGCCCAGCGTCTGTCCGAGCGGGAATTCAATCTCTCCTGGCAAAACGAATTACCCGCGGGCAATGCCATCGTCGCGGGCGCATGGCATGGCGACGGCCCCGCGTCGCAGTTTTCGGTCGAAGAAGGCTTGGCGAAAACCCTCGGCCTCAAGGTCGGCGACGAACTGGGCTTTGCCGTGGCCGGTGTGCCGCTGTCCGCGCCCATCACCTCGCTGCGCAAACTGGATTGGGATTCCATGCGGGTGAACTTTTTTGTCCTCGCGCCGCGCGGCCTGCTCGAAAATTATCCAGCCAGCTACATCACCAGTTTCCATCTGCCTGCCGAACGTTCGGCGCTGATCGGCGAACTGGTGCGCGGCTTCCCGAACATCACCATCATCGACGTCGCCACTGTCGTCCGGCAACTGCAAGACAGCTTCGATCAAGTCGCCCGCGCTGTCCGCGCCCTGTTCGGCCTCGCGCTGGCGGGCGGCGTCATGGTGCTGTACGCGGCGCTACAGGCAAGCTCCGACGAACGGCAACGCGATCTCGCCGTCATGCGCGCGCTCGGCGCGCGCCGTCGACAACTGCGCCGAATACTGCTGGCGGAATTTCTGGCGCTGGGCGCGTTGGCCGGGCTGCTCGCAGGCACCGGCGCTGCC
>JAISPO010000201.1 GCA_031274855.1 Zoogloeaceae bacterium
GAAGGCAGCGGCCTTGGCCTGTCCATCGTCGCCCGCATCGTCGACCTGCACCACGCCCACATTCAACTCGCCGACGGCTACGAAACCGGCCTCAAAGTCACCGTCACGTTTCGGGAATAAAGCAACACCAGCCGGGGCCGTTATGGAAATGCTTTGGCCTATCGGTAAATGCGGGCATTGCGGCGAACGAAAAACACCGCGAGCATTAGAAGCGCGCCAAGAACACCGGCAAGCACGCACAGAAGGTGCAGGCTTTCAATCGGGATCATATACAGCAGTCCGTTGGCCTCCGATAAGGGAGCAAAGGGCTGCATGTCGGCGTGCATAAGGCTGTCCAGAAAGACGTGACTGTATGCGCCTATAAAGGCGCTCATAATCGCCACCGGCCAGGAAATGAGGCCGGTACCCCGCAGCCAATTAAAGAATGGCAAACGGGAATCGGAAGGCCAGTAGCTCAAAAGATACTGACAAACCGAACGGCCAACGACCGCAGACGCCAAGGCAATCAGGGTTGCGCCGAGATAGGTATGGGTGAAGCCATGCAAGACTGCGTCCCCGCGAATCATGCGCACCAAGGGCTCAATATCCATTCCGGCCTGACTGAAGCCAAAGACCATCAGGCTGAAGTGACGCCCGGCAATCGCTTTGGCCGCAAGGCCGGGGCCCATGTGGAACGGAGTAAATGGCATCAGAGCGCCTTGGGAACAGGGTGATGCGCTGGACAGCAGTTCAGGTCAATCAGGGATGTGCGCCGATATGCCTTGCGGCTTGGAGAATGGCGCGTAACGCATCGTTGACTGCCGTACTGTTCGGGAAGGCAGCCGCCAACTCCGGCTCAAGCACCACAATATTCGAGGATATTGCAGCTTTGCTGGCGTACTTGCCACGTACAAAGCCAGCCGGAAAATCCGCAGCCGTGTACTCAGGGCGCAACGTATCTTTGATTGTGTCAGCTTTTTTCATAGAGTTTCCGCTCCACGGAAGTGCAGGGACGGGCACTGATAATACGAACAGTATCGTAATCCTCGGTATGCGAAACCACCAGCAGGCGTCCGAATGAAGAAAGGCCAAATATGAGCCAGCGGGATTCTCCCTCGGAATGATCCGGGTCGGCGCCTGTGATAGACAGGACATCAAGGAATACAGAGACTGCTTCTTCGAATGGAACCCCGTGCTTCCTGATATTGGCAGCAGCTTTGGCTGGATCCCAGACGAAGTTCATGACCGAAAGTATAGAGCAACGCTGTTGGACGAAGGGAGTTTATATGTCCGTAAACAACCCCTCCGCCGGAAAACGTGACTTGGGCAGGCGGGTGTTGAAGTCGTCGGCGCCGTGGTAACCGAGCGGCACTACCAAGGTGCTGGTGAAGCCCTGTTCAGGCAGGCCGAGTTCCTGATCGAGAACGGCGTTGTCGAAGCCTTCAATGGGCGTGGCGTCCAGGTCCAGCGCCGCCGCGCCCATCAGCAGAACGCCGAGCGCGATGTAGGTCTGCTTTTCCATCCAGGCTTGCGCGTCGCGGTGGGCGTAGCGATGCAGGTCGGCGTATTTGAGCATTGTTTCGCGCCGGACTTGGCGCGCCTGTTCGGTGGGATGACGGCCATCCCGCGCTTCCTGCTCGATGACGGCGTCGAGATGCGCGTCGGTCAGCGTATGCCGCGTACACAGCACGAACACATGCGAGGCATTGAGAATCTTGGGCGCGTTGTAGGCGTGGAGGCCGTGCGTGGCTTTGGCGATGCGGGCCTTGCCTTCATCGGTCGAGGCGACGACGAAATGCCAGGGTTGCGAATTGACCGACGAGGGCGAAAGGCGCGCCAACGCGCGCAGCTGCTCAATCAGCGGCGCGGGGATCTTGCGTGCCGGATCATAGGTTTTGGCGGCGTAACGGGTACGGGCGCAGGCGAGAAGATCAATCATGCGAAGCTCTCTTTCATGTCGGTTTTCAGCAAATCCCGTCGGCGACAAACGGATTGCTCAGCCTTTCCTCGCCGAAGGTGGACATCGGCCCGTGGCCGGAAATGAATTTCACATCCTTGCCCAATGGCCATAATCCGGTTCTGATCGAGCGGATCAAGTCGGCAGGGTTACTGCCCGGAAAATCGGCGCGGCCAATCGAACCGGCGAACAGTACATCGCCCACCAGCGCCAGTTTCGACGGGCGGTGGAAGAACACCACATGGCCGGGCGTATGTCCGGGCGTGTGGATCACTTCCAGCGTGATGTTGCCGAAAGTGACGGTATCGCCGCTGGTCAGCCAGCGGTCGGGCACGAAAGCGCCGCACGCGCCGGAGAAGTTGAACATCCGCCCCTGCTCCGGCAACTGACGAATCCAGAACTCATCGCCGCGCTGCGGCCCTTCAATGGGAATCGACAAACGGGCCGCCAACTCCGCCGCCCCGCCCGCATGATCCATGTGACCGTGGGTAAGCAGAATTTTGACGATGGTCACACCCTGCCGCGCCGCCGCCGCCAGAATGTCCTCGATGTCGCCGCCGGGATCGACAACAGCAGCCTGCTTCGTTTCCTCGCACCAGAGCAGCGTGCAGTTCTGGGCTAGGGCGGTAACGGGAATGATTTGAT
>JAISPO010000202.1 GCA_031274855.1 Zoogloeaceae bacterium
GCCGAAGCTAACCGCCGTTGGGAACTGCTGGGCACCCGCGTCATCCATCGCGTCGGCAAGCTGCTGCCGGGCGACCGCATCGTGCTTGTCGCCGTATCCTCCGCTCACCGGCAAGCGGCCTTCGCCGCCTGCGAATTCATCATGGACCGCCTCAAGACCCAAGCCCCGTTCTGGAAACGGGAAGAAACCCAAACCGGCGGCCACTGGGTCGACGCCCGCGATACCGACGATCAGGCAGCAAGGCGCTGGTGTAGTAGATAGAAAGTCAAAACCGCTAGATTCCGGCCAGCGCCATGCGGGAATGACGAGGGGGTTGCTGAAGCCTGTAGCCTGATGCCGGAATGCGCGAGAGGATGGCGCGCATTTGAGTTTCGGCGATGTCAAATTCGTAGCCTGTTTGCAGATTGCTCCAGAACTGTGCGCTCGTGCCGAAAAAACGCCCTAGCCGCAGGGCGGTATCTACCGTGATGCCGCGCTTGCCATGCACGATTTCATTGATGCGCCGAGGCGGCACATCAATCGCTTTGGCAAGCGCGTACTGGCTGATACCCAGTGGCGTCAAAAAATCTTCCAGCAGTATTTCGCCGGGATGGATGGGCGCAAGCCGCGTCTTTGCGGGGCTGGCCACGTCGGAAAAATCGAGGGTATCAAGGTCCTCTCTGCGGATAGTCATGGTGTCTCTTTCTCAGTGATAGTCGACAATCTCGACCTCGTAAGCGTTCGTGTCCTCAAATACAAAACAGATGCGCCATTGATCGTTGATGCGAATGCTCCATTGATTTTCACGGTCGCCTGAAAGTTTTTCCAGCCGGTTCCCCGGCGGGATACGCAAATCCTCAATGCGGATGGCAGCGTCAATCTGCTTGAGCTTTTTCCGCGCCATTCGCGCCAGCGTCCCGCTGAACTGGCGGATTGCCAAACCTTTGAAGATCGCGGCAGCCGGCTTGTCGGCAAAGGTTTTAATCACGGGTCGATATTAACGCGAATCGTTAATAACGGCAACCGTTACTGAACCCTGTACCCTGACTTATTTCTTCGGTTTGGCGGCTGTTTTTTTGTCAACGTTGCCGGTGCCGCTGCCGAAGGCAACTGCCGCCAGCTTGCGCATTTGCTCGAAAGCGTTGTTGGCATTGGCCATCGCCGCCTGCATGGTTTCCAGCGTGCTGGCGTTTTGGCCCGGCAGCGCCTTGAAGAAACTCTGGAAGGCATCGACGATATCCTGACTGC
Source organism: Zoogloeaceae bacterium (assembly GCA_031274855.1). Lineage (GTDB taxonomy): Bacteria > Pseudomonadota > Gammaproteobacteria > Burkholderiales > Rhodocyclaceae > Fen-999. Next base: position 1,228 of record JAISPO010000202.1, read on the forward strand.
CTGCCGCGAGCTGTTCGGTCAACAAGCGCGAGAATTCGACTCTGGCGCTATTGCCGATTTCGGCGACCTGTTGCGCGGTGGCAATCAGCTTTTGAGTGGTTTCCTGGGCATACCGCGTGCGCAAGCGGACAAGATCCTGCGCGTCTTTCGCGTTTCCCTGCAACTGAGCCTGCTCGACGCTGTTTTCGAACAACTCCTTCGCCAGTTGCGTCTGTAGCTCCATGATGCGTTGCGAGTTGTCGATTGAAATCTGCGCCAGCCGCATGGCTGCTTCCATGTTCTTGCGCTGGATTTCACTGAATTCATGCTTGATCGCCGTCATGCCGCTCTCCGTTTTTCTATGGTTCCCGTTAGTCTAACGCCATTTCAGACGTCAGGATTCGATGATGCGCAGCGCGGCGCGGGGGTGGCGGGTTTTCCGGCAGATGCGGCAATGCGTGTGGTTGCCGGATGGGGCGGCGTGGAAGGGGGCTTGGCAGTGGGCGCAGGTTTTGCGGGTGAGCGGGTAGTGTTGTTGCGCGGGTGCTGTTGCCCACGCTTGCGGGCGGACAGCCTTCGCATCGCATACGTCTGCGCACAGGCCGCAGCCGGTGCAGTTGCGCGGATCGGAGATATAGGCGCTGGCTTCCAGACGTAATGCCTGATGCGGACAGAGGCGTACGCAGGCATCGCAAGCGGTGCAGCGTGTGATGTCGATGATGGCCAGCCAGGGCCAGGAGAGCGGGGCTTGCGTGTCTTGGGCGGCAGGCAGGCGTTGTTCGGGCGCGGGTTCAGGCGCGGCGGCGACGATGCGGGCGAGCCAGCCGCGCCGCGCCGGATCGGGAGTGCTGGCGCGTTGCTGCCGTTCGGCGTGTTGCCATGTGGCCGGTTCAACGTTCGTCAAAGATAGGGGTTCGGCATCGCGTTCGCGTAGCGCCCGATTCAGACGATCCAGCCGCGCGGGCAGTTGCCGTTCGGGTGGCGGCGCGCGCGTACAGGCGGCGCAATCAGCTTGCGCGCAGGCGATTTCGCGGCAGCCGCGATGCCACTGCGCGATCAGTTCGCCATCGGCCAGCGCGTGCAGGCAGGGCAGGTTGTGGCTATCCGTGGCGGAGCGTTCGCAGGCCAGAAACCAGACGCGCTTACCTTGAGGCAGCGGCAGCGGCGCGGGGATGCTGCGAATCGCCGATTCAGGACAGACCGCCATGCACAGGCCGCAGCCGTCGCAGGCGGCGGCATCGAAATTCAGTCCGTTTTCACCGAGCCGCCATGCTGCGCGTGGGCATGCGGTTTCGCAGGCATGGCAGGCCGCAATCGGGGAGCGGGCATGGACGCAATGACCGGCGCGGAACAATAATCCCGCCGCGAATTTTTCCCAGCCATTCTCCGGCGCGGCAGGATCACCAGCTTGGCTGGATTCCGGGGACATAGGCGAGAGGTTCTTCCGCCGGTGCTTTCGGGTCGCGCTGCGGCTCAGGTTCCGGCGGATAGGGCGCGGCGGCGAGCGCGACCAGCCGGTCGCGCAGGCCGCGCAGATAGCAGGCCGTCAACATGCCCAGCGCCGCATAGAAGGGCGTTTGCGCGCGTTTGGCGACGCGCTCGGCATAGCGTTCGATCCAGCGCAGCAGATGCGCGTCCATGAACTCGGCAGCGGGGCGCAATGCGTCATTGTCCTGAGCCTGCCCGAGCACATGCGCGAGAAATTGCAACTGCAAGGAAAGGTTGTCGTCCTGACGCCGCCGCCAATCACCGGCTTCGAGGCCATAGCGTTTGTACCACTCGCGCACGGCGAACATGGCTTCCTGACGTTCCAGCCCTTCCTTGTCGATCCAGGCCGATTCGTTGGGCGAGGTCTGGAAACGCACGTTGAGATACAGGGTGGCGTAGTCCGCCGCCAGATCATCCAGCGGCAAGGTCAATGCCGAATCGCCGCCTAACGCGCCTGCCAGCAACTGACGCGCTTGCGTTTCGGTTTCGCTTGCCGATGGCAGCGTCAGGCAGGCCGGATAATCTGCCGCGACGAGCGCGTCGAAGGTTTCACTATCCAGTTCCACGCCATGCAGACGCGCGAACAGCAGCAAATCCTCGGCGACGGCGCTACGCCATGCCGCCGGTTCATCAGCCATCAATGCGGCCCTTGCTGTGCGGCACGAAAACAATCGACGGGTTGGTGAACTCAGGATTGTTGAAGTTCTTCACTGCGCGTACTGGCGTGTCGTTCGGCCCCATCGCCTTGGTCGGGTAAGTGCCTTTGCGCAATTCCTCAATCGGGCCGATATCGAGCACGCGCATCATGCACGCCTGCACGCAATAGGGCGTGCGGCCGGCGTCGAGTTCGTCGACGCACATATTGCATTTTTTGATCGTGTTCGATTCGACATCGTACTGCGGCGCGCCGTAGGGACAAGCCGCTTCGCAGCGGCGGCAGCCGATACACAGCGTCGAGTCGATATCGACTACGCCGTCCTTCTTGCGCTTGAAAATCGCGCCGGTCGGACAGGTGGGCAGGCAGGCCGGTTCCGCGCAGTGATTGCACGAGAAATTGACCTTGTAGGCATACACATCGGGAAAGAAGCCGCCTTCGACATAAATGACCCGGCGCAGGCGCGGGCCTGCCGCGAGGCCGTTCTTGTCCTTGCAGGCGATTTCGCAGGCGCGGCAACCGATGCAATCGACATTGTGGTGAATGAAGCCAAGCTGCTTGTCGGGTACGACAGGAACGTAAACTTCCTTGTTGTACCGTTTTACCGCTTCCTTGATTTTCGCGGTGTTTTTGGTGGGGGCGTCGGCCATGGCTGTTATCCGGTAATCAAATTCACTGTGGCGGCGATCATTGATCGCCACGGCGGAAGATATAGCTGCGCGCGGTCGCCAGCTCGTCCCATCCCGGCTTGTGTTCGAGATCGGTCTTTCTGATGTCGCACAGCACCGTGTTGTAGGCGAAAGCGCCGGCGGGACTCGGATCGTCCTTGGTCAGAAAATCAGGATTACCGGCCCGATCCACGGCGTTATCGTCCAAATCCATCCACGCGCCTTCATGCAGCACAAGCACGCCGGGCATGCAGCGTTCGGTGACATACACCGGCACGACGACGCGGCCGCGATCATTCCACAGCTCCACGGTATCGCCCATGATGATGCCCCGGCTTGCCGCGTCGGTGGCGTTCATGGTTACTTCCTGCGAGTAGGTTTCGCGCAGCCACGGGATGTTGTGGAAGATGCTGTGCGTGCGCCAGCGCGGATGCGGACTGATGAGATGGAAGGGGTATTCCTTGGCCTTCTCGTGGTTGAGCGATTCCCAAGGCTCGATCCACTTGGGAATGGCCGGAATTTCGTAACCCCATTGAGTTCTGGTCCAGTCTGTGACCTGCCCAAGCGTGGTCGAGAAGATTTCGATCTTGCCCGAAGGGGTCTCGAAAGGTTCGCCATCTTCAATCTGGGGGCGGAAGGCCACATGCGGTTCTGGCAACTGGAACTTGTAGACGCCGCGTTGCTTGAACTCCTCCCAACTCATGGTCACGCCTTGATGGTGCATGACGCGCCCGTTCCACCATTCGCTCAGATAAGCCTCGTCGACCGCGTCGTCGTTGCGGAAATAATCGCGCGTTGCTTTGGGGTTGTATTTCTGGCCGAAGCCCAAGCGCCAAGCCAGTTCGGTGAAGACCTGGAAGTCGGTTTTCGACTCGCCCAGAGGCTGAATCACCTTGGGCCGATGGATGTAGTAATGCCCCTTGTACCAAGGCAGCGCCACATC
>JAISPO010000107.1 GCA_031274855.1 Zoogloeaceae bacterium
CGAAACCGCTGCTTCGCTACGGCGGAAATTCGGATACAGATCGGCTTGGCTCTTGATCTCGCCGCTGCCTTGCAGGACGCCGGTCTGCACCAGCGTGACGTAGGGCGAGGACGGGCGCACACTGACTTCGTTGGTGAGCTTGGCGCTATGGGTCTGACGGTAGCTGGCGGTGAACACCAGCGGCGAGGAACCGAGTACGGTTTCGTTGCCATCTTTGGCGCGCAACTTGAAGATGGCGCTGGCTTCGCCGCGCTCGTCGATTTCGAGCGTCTGTGCCGCTTTGCCGACCACTTCCAGTCCGCCCGATACGTCGAGGCTGAGCAGGATAGGCGCGGCCTTGCCCGAGCCGACGATGTTGTTGGCAAGACCGACGCCGACTTCAACCATGTCGCCGGGCGCCATTGCCAGCGGAGCGTTGGGCAGGATCACCATGTCGCCGCGCACAGTGGTGTGCGTCACGCGCGCGCCGGCGGCCTCATCGTTAACGGCTACGGCCATCACGCGCAGGCTGCCGTTGAAACTTTCGGGCACGGTGTAGCTGAACTCGCGGCTGCCGTTCACCTCGACCAGCCCCGACCAGAAAGCCACCGGCTTGTCGCGCTTGCGCTTGAACGGGTTGAGGTGTTTGCCCAATTCGCCTTCGGCTTCGGCGTCGCCGCCGGGGGCGGCGGCGTTGGCCATGAGCTTCTTGAACTCCGGCAGGATCAAATCCAGCGTCTGCTGCGTGCCGACTTCGAGCGCGCGCTTCTGGAGGAAGTGCGCGAGTGGGTCAGGCGATTTGTAGCGCGCCACTTGCAGAATGCCCTCATCCACCGCGAACACCACCGCTTGCGTGGGCTTGTCGCTGGTCAGCTTGATTTTCACCGTCTGACCGGGCTTGACCAGACCGGGGCTGCTCAACTCGATCTTGGCGCTGCGCTTGCTCAAGCTGGTGGCAAAGGGCGCGATGCCGTAGGAAAGCGGACTCATATAGATTTCGTCCGAAGCCGGATCGCGCACGAAATGCACATTGACGTAGCCGGTGCCTTCAAAGTCTTTAGGCACGGTAATGGTCTGCACCGAGGCGGTCTTGTCGGTCTTGAACCATGTATGAGCGTAGACCTTGTCGCGCTCGATGGTAATCAGGCCCGCGCCGGTGTAGGGGGCGCGGATGCTGATCTGTATGGTCTCGCCGGGCGCGTAGTCCTTGCGATCCAGCGTCAGTTGCAACTCGGCGTTGCGATCGAGCGAGCGCGTGACATTGGCGCTGCCCGCCACGCTGTAGGTGATGCGGTTGAGTTCCACGTCTTGCGCGTTTTTCACCACATAGGCGAAATTGCCTGGCGTCGCGGTATTCAGCGTCAGCGTGTTTCCGGCAGGGGTGATGACAAGTGGTTTTTCATCGAGCGTGATTTCCTTGCGGTGCGATTCGTAGCGGTACAGGCCGCTATTCTGCTTGACCAGCATCGAGAGCACCTTCTGCTCGACGCGCACCAGTTTGAGGTCGCTCACGGTCGTTTTCTTCGCCTGCGGATTGATGGCAATCAGCGTGGCCTGACGGGCGGCGTCCTTGGCGACATAATGAGTATCGTCATTAACTTTGACGCCGATCAGATAAGGCTGGTCGCTGACCAGCGTATGCGCCTCGGCGGAAACGCTGCGCCCGCCTTCCGGCTCGAAGGCGCGGGCCAGCACGCTGACTTGATAAGTGGCGGACTCGAAACGATCCAGACGCAGATCGAATTCGGCCTTGCCGTCGGTGCCGGTTTCCGTGCTGCCCAATTCGTCGGTCTGCGTTTCTTTCGCGCGTTGCGGGTCGAAGAAACTGTAATCGGTAAAGGACTTGAACACCGGAAAAGCCGGACGCAAGCTCAGCGAACCGTCAACTCGGCGATCCTGCGCCGGTGTGCCGAACAGGTTTTGCACATCAATCAGCGCCTTCATGTCTTTCGGGCTGACCCAGCCTTCGGCGGCTTCGCTGCTCAGGCGCAGCGCGACCTTGGTGCGGTCGGGCAGAAACTCCTGCACCTTCACCGTAGTGCTGCCCAGCAGCAGGCCCGCGATCTCTGGCGTGCCGGGCGAGGACTGACGCGGCAAATAGAGATTGACGGTGTAGTTGCCGGTCGGCGAACTGTCCTGCGTGGCGTGTTCGATTTCGGCAATGCCGCCCGCGCCCAGACGCAGCTTGTCGCGCCGCACCGAGAGACCGCGCGGATCGATAATTTCGGCTTCCAGCGGCAAATCGCGCAGCGAAGTACTCCATTGCACGGCCTTGACGATCATGGCAATGTGCATTGTGTCGCCGGGCCGGTAGATGCCGCGGTCGCTGAACAGGTAAGCCGTCATCTGGTTGGATTCACCTGCCGTGCGCAGACCACCGACATCGAAACGCGAAGTGTCGAGCGTGCGGTCGTAGCGATCCAGAGGGATGAAGCTTAAATCACCGCCCTTGCGCGCCACCAGCACTACAGGCGCTTTCTCGCGCTGAAAGCCCGCGAGACTGGGCAGGTGCGCCCGCCCAGCCGCGTCGGTAGACTGCGTCGCAATCACAGTACCGTTGCGGCCCCAGACCTCGACTGTCGCATCGCCTACCGCCCGTCCGTTGGCAATGCTTTGCACGAATACGTCGCGCGTGCCATCGACGGATTTTTTGACCACCAGGCCGAGATCGGTCACCAGTACCAGACGCTGATCCATGTGTGCTTCAGGATTTTCGTTGCGGTTGCGGACATAATCATCGCCGTCGTAGTACTCACCACCCTCATCGCCGCTTTCGCGATAGGCATCCTCCTCCTCGTCGGCAACCGGTTCATCGTTGCGGACTACAGTTGGCGGCTGCGTTTTTTTCGGGTCGTAGCCCTGCACCTTGAGCAGGAACACGCCGCGCCGGTCACCGGCGTCGCTGCGCAAATAGTTGGCGAAGTCTATGGTTTCGTAATGCGCCTTGCCCGCGCGGACATCAAGCAGGATCTCTTTTTCAAAGCGATCCATCAGATTGTCAGGCCCAATGCCCTGATAGAACCTCGGATTCGAAAAATCGCCCGAATTCTGCGAAACCAGATGCTGCAACTGGCGCGGTAGCAGGCGGCCGATTTCCACGCGAACGCCCGGCACGTCGCGCGCCAGTATCGGCAACTTCTTCTCGCCCGAAAGCGCCAGCAGCGAACCGTTGCTCATGATTTTGATTTCCGGCGTGAAGGCTTTGAGCTTCACCACTTGCTGATAAGGCTCGCCAAGCCGGTAGCCGTTTGGCGAACGCAAACCGGCCGCCACACGCACCAGCAGGTAACGCTCGCCCTGCGCCTGCGGCATTTGGAAAACCGTTGTCTCATAGACCTCGCGCTCGTTGGCAATTGTTTTCAGGCCGATGCGTGTCGACCGGCGCAGTACCGCGTCGGTAATGGCGTCGGGATTTTTGGCCCAGTCGAATTTTTCGCCGCCCTGTCCGGCGTTATCTTTGCTGTCGTCGCCGTTTTCGTCCTTATCCTTATCGGCCTTGGCGGTCACGGCATCGCGGGCGACAGGCAGCAGCCAGGCCGAAACGACGCGCGCGACCTCGCGCTCATGCGCCGGCATCGAAGTCGTCACTTGCAACACATGCTCAGGCTCGCCGTTCTCGCCGGTGACAATCATCGGATTGGTACTGACTTCCAGATTGTTCGGGCCGGGAATGTCGACTGCGCGGGCAACCGCCGCATCCTGCGCGGGGCCGCCCTGCTGCGCCGTCAAGCCTGCGGTCAGTTGCAGCACGATTGCGCGCGTCTCATCCGGAAGCGGCAGCGGATCCGATTGCACTGTCGCACCCATGTACTGCTTGCCGTAACTGATGGTGAACTTCACGCGATTGCATTTGCTGAAGCGGGAAGCGGGGCAGGCTTTATCGTAAGCAAGCGTCAGCCGCTTTTCCACCTCGGCAGGGAACACCGGATGCGAAAAACGCAACTCGAATACCGCGCGGCGCACATCGTTCTGTATCGGGTCCTGATAAAACGAGGGGTTCGCAATGCTGGCCTCGAAGGCCGGTGAAACGAAATCGTACTTGCGTGTCTCCAGCACCATGCGCGGCGCCAGCGCACTGTCGCCCAGCCGCATACTGTAGGCCTGACCGATGGGCCAATCCTGATCGGGCTGGAATTCGAGCATCCGCGCATTGACCCAGCGCCATTTTCCGTCCAGCGGCGGCGTCAGCGTGACATCCGTTGCCTCCTTGCCGATCAACGCAATCGGTGCGGCATCGGCTGTAAAACGCACACTGACCGGATGGGTTTTTTCAAAGTCTCCCTCGAAATTAAGCCGTGCCGGCGCGGGCGGTATGAGTGTTGCTATTACTGTGATGGGCGAGTGGACCACAGGTGATCGGACTGCTGGCGAACTGGCCGCAACCGGCGGACTGTCTTGATCGGGTATCAGGCCATGCCGCCATTTCTCGATCTCCGGCATTGCCAGCCAGCCGATGCCGGCTACCAGCGCCAGCAGCAACACCCAAAGCAGGCGCTGTTGAAGCTGACGCGCGACCCACCCCAGCGACGACCCGGACAGGCGCAACCATGCCGGCGGCTGCCAGGACCCCGCCACAAGGCGGAATACCGGCCGGACGAACTTGCTGAATGCAAAGCTGATGAGCTTGACGGGTATCTCGCTCCACGACGCGAGTTTGCGATTGATGGCGTTGAGCATGATGGGACTCCTGTGGCGGAATGGCGAAAAATTCTAAAAGACTGTACGGGGAAATAGTCTATGGGTGCCGGACTGCATAGTCCATATTTATCGCGGCGAGATTTGCCGCTTGCGCGTCATGGGCCAGCAGCAGAACGACCCCGGCCAGGGCGATGGAGGTGGCGAGGCCGATAGCGAAAGCCACCACAACCTTGGCCAGAAGTTCGACCAACGGCGGTTTTTTGCCAACGCCCGAGGCTAGGGTGTTCATTTTTGCGCTCCTTC
>JAISPO010000114.1 GCA_031274855.1 Zoogloeaceae bacterium
ACGACGTGCAAATTGATATTGCCTTCTGCGGCATCTGCCATTCGGACTTGCATCAAGTGCGCGCGGAATGGGCGGGGACGCGCTTCCCCTGCGTGCCCGGCCACGAAATCGTCGGACATGTATCGGCAGTTGGCGATCAGGTATCGGATTTCAAAATCGGCGACACGGCCGGCATCGGCTGCATTGTCGATAGCTGCAAGCACTGCGCGGAATGCGGGGGCGGACTGGAAAACTATTGCCATGAGATGATCGGCACCTATAACGGCCCGACGCCGGACGCGCCCGGCTGGACGCTCGGCGGCTACTCGCAGAAAATCGTCGTGCATGAACGCTATGTGCTGCGCATCCGGCATCCGTCCGCGCAACTTGCCGCCGTAGCGCCGCTTCTGTGCGCGGGCATCACCACCTACTCGCCGCTGCGCCATTGGCAGGTGGGGGCGGGCAAGAAAGTCGGCGTCGTCGGCATTGGCGGCCTGGGCCATATGGGCGTCAAACTCGCTCACGCGCTGGGCGCTCATGTGGTCGCGTTCACCACATCGGAAACCAAACGGGCCGCAGCGAAGGCGCTGGGCGCGCGCGAAGTCGTCGTCTCGCGCAATGCCGGAGAAATGGCCGTGCGTGCCAGAAGCCTCGACTTCATCCTCGACACCGTTTCTGCCCCGCACGACCTTGACGCCTTCCTGAAACTGCTGAAGCCTGACGGCGTACTGACACTGGTGGGCATACCGGCAGTGCCGCACCCCTCGCCCAACGTGTTCAACCTCATCGCCAAACGCCGGACGATTGCCGGTTCAATGATCGGCGGCATTCCAGAAACACAGGAAATGCTCGATTTCTGCGCCGAACGTGGCATCGTCGCCGACATCGAACTCATCCGCGCCGACCAGATCAACGTCGCTTACGAGCGTATGCTGAAAGGCGATGTCAAATACCGCTTCGTGATCGACACCGCGACGCTGTAACAGGTTTCAGACTAAACATGCGGGAATGACGATGGGAGAGTGAATATGGAAAGCAACCGGACATTCGAGTTCAGCGGTAATTCGAGCGACAAGACAGGCATCGAAATCGGCAATCTGGCGGTAAGCGACGATGTCACCCTCAATTTCACGGGCGAGACCGATACCGGCATCGGTGTGGAGCAGATCGCCGGCAAGCATCTGACTGTCAGCGATAACGGCAGGTTCAACGTGGTCGGTACGGCGACGGGCAGCGGCACGGGGGTGAAGATCGGCGGCAGCATTAGCACGACCGGCAGCGGCAGGGTGAATATCCGCGGTGTTTCAGGCACAGGCGCCGGCGTGGTCTTGCAGGGCGCAATAACGGTGAGCGGCGGCACACTCGAGATCACCGGCAGTTCGACCGACGGTGCAGGCGTTCATATTTCCAAGTCCGGCTCGCTTCAAACCTCCGGCAACAGCTCGACCCGCATCTTCGGTAACTCGGTCAATAAGGAAGGCGTGGAGAATCAGGGCACGATCAGCAAAACCGAAAATAGCACCTTGGTCATTTGCAGTAGCAGCCACTTACCCTAGAGCGTTTTATCGCGGGTACACTGCGCGGTGGCGCAGAGGCGCAACCCGGCGTCCGTGGCGGGATACTTTAGCGAATACGCATTCAAGAAAGGCTTACATCAAATGTTCATCAAGATCGCTTTGCTTTTGCTTTTTTCTGCGGTGACGGTTTTTGTCGGCTTTTATTTCCGCAAACGGGCCTCCGATGTTCATGGGTTTGTTCTGGCCGGACGGAATGTTGGGCCGTGGCTGACCGCCTTCGCTTACGGGACAACCTATTTTTCCGCTGTGGTCTTTGTCGGATACGCCGGACAGTTCGGCTGGAAGTTCGGCACAGCGGCGGTGTGGATCGGTTTGGGCAATGCGTTTATCGGTTCGCTGCTGCCGTGGATCATCCTCGGACGGCGCACACGGATCATGACGCATCATCTGAACAGCGCGACCATGCCTGAATTTTTCGGTTCCCGATTCAATTCGAATTTGATCAAGGTCGGGGCTTCGATCATTATTTTCATTTTCCTCATCCCCTACACGGCCTCGCTGTACAACGGGCTTTCGCGCCTTTTCGCGATGGCGTTCGGGATCGACTTTACGGTCTGCATCGTGGTCATGGCGGTGTTGACCGGAATTTACGTCATCCTCGGCGGATACTTTGCCACGGCGGTCAACGATCTCATTCAGGGCATCATCATGCTGGTCGGCATTGTTGCGGTGATCGCCACAGTGCTGAACGATAACGGCGGCTTTGCGCAGGCGCTCAATTCGCTGGCCCACGTTCAGGATGCGGCTGTGAGTTCATCGCCCGGCATTTTCACTTCCTTTTTCGGGCCTGATCCGGTAAGCCTGCTGGGCGTTGTGCTCCTCACGTCGCTGGGGACTTGGGGGTTGCCGCAAATTATTCAGCGGTTCTATTCGATCAAGTCCGAACATGCCATTTCCACAGGCGCGACCATTTCGACGATTTTCGCGGTGGTCATCGCCGGCGGCTGTTATTTCATCGGTAGCTTTGGCCGTCTGTATGCGGACAGAATCGACCTCAAGGCAGACGGTTTTGATTCGATTATCCCCACCATGCTTTCCGACTTCCCCGCGTTTTTGATCGGGATAGTCGTGATTCTGGTGCTTTCGGCGTCGATGTCCACGCTTTCCGCATTGGTGATGACTTCAGCCTCCACTTTCACGCTGGACTTTTTGAAGGGGAACATTTTCAAGAAGATGAGCGGAGAAGCCCAGCTTTTCAGTATCCGCGCGCTGATTGTGGTGTTCATTCTCATCTCCTCGATCATCGCCATCGTTCAGTACAAAGGCGGCATTACCTTCATTGCGCAAATGATGGGCATTTCATGGGGCGCGCTGGCCGGATCGTTCCTTGCGCCCTTCCTTTACGGGCTTTACTGGAAGCGCGTGAGTCCGGCTGCCGTCTGGTGCTGCTTTTTGTTCAGCACATCCCTGATGGTTCTCAACGTCTTTTTCAGGGGATCATTCCCGCCGATTTTGCAATCCCCGATTAACGCCGGCGCTTTCGTCATGCTTGCCGGATTGGTGATTGTGCCGGTGGTGAGCCTGTTCACGAAAGCCCCCGGAAAGGCCACGATCGATTCCTGCTTCTCCTGCTACGAAGAAACGGTTAGCGTCAAGGCGAGCGAGGACCTCGGCGACGATGCGGACGCCATCAAATAGCAAGCGGAGATAACACAATGCCCATTACGGGAATCCTGGCCGGAAACGCGGAGCGCTACGGGGATAAAGTATGTTTAACGGAAATCAATCCTGAGCAGGAAGAAAAGCACGAGCAGGCATGGCGGGAACTCGCGCTGGTGGAAACCGCGCACAACATCCGCTACCGCAAGGAGCTGACCTGGCGCTCGTTCGAAGAGAAGGCCAATCAGTTCGCGCATTTGCTGATCGGGCGCGGCGTCAAGCGCGGCGACAAGGTCGGCATCCTGATGATGAACTGCATCGAGTGGCTGCCGATTTATTTCGGCGTACTGAAAACCGGCGCGCTGGCCGTGCCGCTGAATTTCAGATACTCGGCTGACGAGATCAAGTACGCGCTCGATCTCGCCAATGTTTCCGTGCTGGCGCTGGGGCCGGAGTTCATCGACCGGCTACGGGCGATCAAGGACGATATCCCGCATGTGAAGTCGCTGCTCTTCGTCGGCAATGATTGCCCGGATTTCGCGGAAAGCTACGAGCAGCTCGCAGCCCCGTGTCCCAAGCACGCGCCGGACATTGCGCTTGCCGATGAAGATGACGCCGCGATCTATTTTTCCTCAGGCACGACCGGCAGGCCGAAGGCGATTTTGCATTCGCATCGCAGCCTCGTGATGTCTTGCGAAGTCGAGCAGAACCATCACGGCCAGACCTTCTCCGATGTTTTTCTCTGCATCCCGCCGCTCTATCACACCGGCGCGAAAATGCACTGGTTCGGCAGCCTGCTGGTTGGCGGCAGCGCCGTGCTGCTGCGCGGCATACATCCCCGCTGGATTATCGAAACCGTTGCCAGCGAGCGCGTGACCATCGTTTGGCTGCTGGTGCCCTGGGCGCAGGATATTCTCGACGCGATCGACAGCGGTGAAATCAATCTGGCGAATTACGATCTGAGCCGATGGCGGCTCATGCACATCGGCGCGCAACCGGTTCCGGCCAGCCTGATCCGGCGCTGGAAAAAAATCTTCCCCCATCACCAATACGACACCAATTACGGTCTTTCGGAATCCATCGGGCCAGGCGCGGTCCATCTCGGCGTCGAGAACATCCACAAAGTCGGCGCCATCGGCAAGGCGGGCTACGGCTGGCAAACCAGAATTGTCGATGAGCGCGGCGAAGCCGTTAAACGCGGCGAAGTCGGTGAACTGATTCTTGCCGGCGACGGCGTGATGAAATGCTATTACCGCGACCCCGAAGCCTCCCTCGTCACCCTAAAAGACGGCTGGCTATACACGGGCGATATGGCCTGCGAAGACGAGGACGGATTCATCTTTCTCGTCGACCGGAAAAAGGATGTTGTGATTACCGGCGGCGAAAACATCTATCCGGTACAGATCGAAGACTTCCTGCGCGGCTGCGACAAAATCAAGGACGCCGCCGTAATCGGCCTTGCCGACCACCGGCTGGGCGAAATCGCTGTGGCGATCATCGAAACAAAAGCGGGGATCGAATGCAGCGAAGAAGAAATCGGCCAGTTCTGCCTGCAACTGCCGCGCTACAAGCGCCCGCATAAAATCATTTTCGACAAGGTGCCGCGCAACGCCACCGGAAAAATCGAAAAGCCCAAGCTCCGCGAAAAATATTGCGGCGGGAGCATCGTCAAACAGCAGATCGAGGACGAAGCGTAGCCGGGCGCAGCGTCAAAAAGCCAGCCGCAGCACCAGATACGGAATAATCAAGAACATCCAGATCAGAATCTTGTAAGTCGCCATACCGGCGTAGTGGATCGCGTCGAAGGTCTCCGGCGTGAGCCTGAACCAGCCGCGATGCCAGCCGTACATCGCGTCGTGCGCCCAAAAGAAACCCGCAAACCACACCAGCAGCAGCGCCAGATTGGCAACAGCGCACCAGCCCAACAGCGCGCACAGGGAATCAATAGTCATCAACGAAATGTTCATATGCGCCTCCAAACAGTAGTGACTCCCTCCCTTTCAAGGGGCGGACCGAAACTCCAAAACACCCTCCCCTTCAAGGGGAGGGCTGGGGTGGGGATGGGGTTCAGACTAGAGATCACTTGGTTCCATCCCGCACCGGCGCAGCTTCCTTGCTCTCCGGCTTGAC
>JAISPO010000204.1 GCA_031274855.1 Zoogloeaceae bacterium
CTCGATCCGGCCAAGACCAACCCCAACGGCGGCGCCATCGCCCTCGGCCACCCCGTCGGCGCGACCGGCAGCGTTATCGTCACCAAACTCCTGCACGAACTCATCCGCACCCAAAGCCGCTACGGCATGGCCACCATGTGCATCGGCGGCGGCCAAGGCATCACCACGATCTGGGAACGGGTCTGATTTGATGCACCCACACCTCTCGCCCCGCTTGCAGGGCGAGGGACGCGGCGGTTCAGGGTTCAGGCTTTATCTGTACCCTGAGCCCCGTCTCAAATTCTCCCGAGTAGCGAAACACCTGCCCGAAAATCGGATGTGTTAGCCGAAAATCCATCGCGAAGCGGGTTGCGCTCAAGGCGTCTTCGATGATGGTGGTGTGGCCGAGCACGAGCCATTCGGGGATGGGCAGCAGCATACGGCCGAATTTGGCTACGATGCGGATGCCTTGGTAGTGGAGGCGGCCATCTTCCACATGTACCGCCATTTGCAGCCCCAGTACCGGATTGACGAACTCAATCAGTTGATTGCCTCCGGCGTGAATCCAGACAGTGTTGAAGGTGATAATTTTGTTGTCGGCATAGGTCATGGTTCTGTGCCAGATTTGTCTGTCGCCATCAGCACTTTTTTCGACCACGGTCGCCACGTTGGCTTCTGCGCGATTGACGAGCGCGCCAAGGCAACGTAGCAGGGTTAGCCAAAGCTGCATGAAGCGCGGATATTCGATGTCCATGTGGCCGGTGTCAGTCGCATGGGCATAGTGTGCTTGCAGGGCGGGCGGCAGTTTTTTCCAATCGTCGCCAAGCGCGCATTGCATAAGATTTTTCATGATTCGATTCTCGGAATGTGTTTGAACACCATTAGCGCGACGACCAGCATCATGGCAATGAAGGCAGGCACACCCAGCCAGAACCACAGACGCGCCATGCGCCAATAGGCATCCGGCAGCGGGGTGTTATGGGCAGCGGCGTCGGCGGCAATATTTTTCATGCGGATTTGCAGCCAGACCACCGGCAGCCAGCACACACCGGCGAGGAAATACAAGCCGAGGCTGAGCGCGAGCCACGGCGTAGCGAGCGGCCAACCGGCGAGCATTGCCATCCACAATCCGCTGACCGGTTGAAAGATGACGGTCGGCGTCGTGAATAGCCAGTCGGCCAGCACGACATGCCGGTTCGTGACGGCGATGTGGCTGACATTGCCGCTGCGGTCGGCCATCCATTTGTAGAACGCGCTGCCCAAGCCGGTGCCGAACAGCAGGACCAAGCTGAGAATATGCAGCGTCTTGAGGGTGATGTAGGTCATGGTTGTTCTCCTGCGGTGAGGGCGTTTGCAAAGAGCAGATGCGGCGCGAATGGGCGCGGCATCCGGCCCAGAAAATCCGTCAGCGGCTGAACATCCGCTCGATAACCGGCATTCAACATCAGCAGATTTTCTGGATGCAGCATCGGGCTGATATAACGACCCAACCGCGCCAGCATCAATGCCAGCGGAAACGGCACGCACAGCAGCGGCGCGCGCGGCAGACCTTGCGCTTCTCTCATGCGTTGCAGCCATTCGCCGAAGGTGAAAGTTTCGCTACCCAAGATATCCAGCGTTGTTTTGCTTTTCGCTACCGTAAGGCTGTGCAGCACTGCTGCCGTTACATCACTGATGTGCACCGGCTGCACTTGCTGCTGTCCATCGCCCACGACAGGGATGCACGGCAATCTTGCCAGACGCATGAACAGATTGCCGCTCGTGCCACCCAAGCCATAAATTAGTGAAGGGCGCAGTACGAACCACTCGAGATCGAGCGTACGTAGAAAATCATCCGCGGCTCGCTTGCTCAGATGGTAGGCGGAAAACGCCGTATCATCCGCGCCCAGCGCCGAGATCTGCACCACACGGTGGATGCCCGCAGCAGCGCAGGCGCGAAACAGCGCAATCGGCGCCAGCGTATGCAAGGGCGTGAAACGCTGAACGCTACGCTCGCCGATGATACCGATGCAGTTAATCACGGCGTCAATGCCATCCAGATGCGGCAACCAGTCCGGCGGCGCAAGCATGTGGCGAACATCAATTCCGTGGCGACGCGACAACGGCCTGACTTGATGGCCTGCCTCGGCAAGCACGGCAGCCACATTGCGGCCAATGAAGCCGGAAGCGCCGGTGAGCAAGACGTTCATGATGTCTTCCCTGCCTGCCCGGATTTTGCGGCGAAATCGCTCAGCCGCGTACCTATCATCTTGAGGCCGAGTAACAAGCCGCCCAAGGCAGCGATAGCGATCAGAAGCACGTTGTTCAGGGGATTGTTGAAACGCGCGAAAAGGCTGGCGATTAACACGAACAGCAACGGCGTAAGTGTCAGCATGATCCGCGTGTAATTCAGCCAGAATGTCACTGCCCGTTCTTCGGGACACGTCATGCGCAGCATATTCGCCAACGGACCGGAAAAAATGAACAGTACCACCAGGCTGAAGCAGATGCTGGCAAAGACCTCAAGGAGTAACAAGAGATAATTATTCATGGCAAGGCTCCTTTTTGAGTGATGGGAGCCTTCAGTCTGGCGTTCAACGGGAAGAAAAACCTCCGGTTTGATCGAAACGGACTGGTTTTTTGTTCCGGAAAGATAGATTCGAAATAAAAAGGGCGATCAAGTGGCCGCGTGGAGCCTGCGATACTGCCCCGGCGTCATCCCCTCGACTTCGCGGAACGCTTCGTAAAAATTCGATTGCGAAGTGAAGCCGACGCTTAACCCCACCGAAAGCACGGAAGCCGTCGGTTCGGCGCGGAGCATGGTCTTGGCGGCTTCGACTCGCTGCTCTCGTAGATAGCGGGGAAAGCCCTTGCCCAATCGGTTATTCATCAATTCCGATAACTGATGCGTGGTGAGCGCAAGCCGTTCTGCCAGCTTTGGCAGGCTGAGGCTTTCATCGGCAAAAAGTTTGTCGACGTGCATCAAGACATCCAGTTTTGCCAGCGCCGCATCGCAATCAACATGGGTCAGCGTGGAATTGGCATAGAGCGCACGCGCTGTTTCGCTGATTTCGGTAGAGAGTTGCGGGCGGCGATTCAGCGTCGTTTGCACCAGCAAAAAAGCCAGACCGATCGAGATGGCGTAAAGGCTGAAAAACAGCTTGTCCGGTAAAGCCGCTTGCATCAGCCCGATGAATGACACGCCAACGGCAATGGCGAACACGATGCCCAGCAAAACCATTTCCAGCCGGAAGTTGGCGCGTTCGTGCCGCAGCGCGAACAGGCTGTACGCCAACCACAGCAAATAACCGATGCCGACGCCAAACGCCAGCGGCAAAGCCACGGTCTCCGCAAGCAAAGGCGCAATCACCATGGGCAGCGCGTGCGCAATTTGCGCCGGCTTGAACCCGGACTGCACTTGAGGTCGCAGCAGTGGCTGACTGAAAAGAAAAAATGCCGGTGCCACCGCAAACAGCAACACGCGATAAACCGGCGTCGCAATCCACGGCCAATCAAGATAAAGCCAGACAAAATGGACAAGCTGCAAACCCGCCAACGCCAGCAATAACGCCAGCCCCATGATCCTCGATGCCGCTTGTCCCTCGTAATGCTCCGCGCGGAAATGCGTCAGCGCCAGCGAAATGGCGCTGAATAGCGAGAAGCCGATGAGCAGGAGGGCGAGGGAGGTCATGGCGCGTCAGGATATCTAACTATGCGGACAGTTCGCGCAACACACTGGGATGGCGCGCGGTTACTTCCAGCAAAGTTTGTGCTGCGCCGGAGGGTTTGCGGCGGCCTTGTTCCCACTCTTGCAAGGTGCGGACGGAGACGCCCATTAGGTGCGCGAATTGTGTTTGTGAAAGACCGGATGTGGTACGTGCTTGTGTCACCGGTGAATGTACCACCGTGCCCGTGCCGGCCTTCATTTGCTTGACCGAGGTCAGTAGTTTGCAGCCTAGTTCTTCTCCACTCATGCTTTCACGCTTCGCCATTTTCCAATTCCTCCTTGATCGCTTTCAGGATGTTCGCGGGAATATTGCCGCGCACTGATTTGGCATAAATCACCAGCAGCCAGATCACACCGTTTGCCAAACGGTTGTAGTAAATCACCCGTACACCACTGCGTTTGCCCGTACCAGCCCGTGTCCAGCGCACTTTGCGGCAACCGCCGGAGCCTGGAATAACGTCGCCAGCCAGCGGGTTCTGCACCAACCAAGCACAAAACTCGCCTCGCTCATCTTCCTGCCAAATAGCTTTTGCATCGGCAGTAAACAGCGGGGTTTCAATGACTGTGTACACGAGATAGATTATACGTCAATGACGTATAGAATTATCAACGCTGGGGAGAGGAAAATCAAACTGAAGTTTGGCAATCGGGAGAATGCGGGGGCGCAGACGCGAGACCATTGGCGTACAGGCGTTCAATCTGCCGGTTTTGTATCCGGCTGACCAGAATCAGTGCCGCGATGGCGCCCAGTCCGGCGAAGGCCATGTCAGATTGTGTGTCCCACGGGTCGCCTTGGGTGCCGAGAAAATCGTCCGCGTTTTGGTCTAGCGATATCGCAGCGGCCCACTCGATCAATTCGTAAGCGGCGCTGATTGCCATCACCACACACAACACCAGAAAGGCAAGCATCTTTGCTCCGCGCACATATGCGCCGCGCAGCAGAATTTCACGCGCCACCAGCGCTGGCACAAAGCCCTGCATGAAATGCCCTACCTTGTCATACGGGTTGCGGTGCAGCCCCAGCCAGTCTTCCATCCAGAACCCCAGCGGCACCTTGGCATAGGTATAGAACCCACCCGCAATCAACACGATCGCGTGACAGAAGATGCCCACGTACAACAAGGTTGTTAGCGGATAGCGCCGTTGCGTGGCCGCCAGCAACGGTATCGCGATCAATACCGGAAACACTTCCAGCAGCCAAGTGAGCCGGTCGGCGGTATGCAGGCCAGTCCATGTCAGCGCACAGATCAGCGCCAGCGCGGCGGTGATCAGCCAAGGACGGCGTGGGTCGAAAGAGGGCAGGGATATGGGCACGGCATTTATGTCCTTGATGTCAGACGAAGCGTACTTCCAGCCGCTTGCCAAGCGCCGCCGCGTACTTCTGAAGCGTAGACACTGACGGAGAAGGCTTGCCGGTAACCAGTGCGCTTTCCAGTCGCGCTATCGCCGGAGCCTTGGTCCCCATCCGCTCGGCGACCTGCGCCTGCGTGAGTCCGGCCTCAGTGCGGGCTTTGAGAATGGCATCGAGCATGGGCATTTCCTCGCGCTCAATGCGTTCGTATTCGGCACGCACGGCAGGGTTTTTCAGCATCTTCCCGATCATCTGTTCATGCGTCAGCATTTTTGATCTCCTTCGGGCTTTCGTCCTGAACATCATCGCTGTAGTAGTGAATGGTGTAGGACATGATTGCATGTTAACAAATATGTTATCAATAAACAATCGAGCGTACTATTCAAACGCGCGTGATAGCGAGGAAATGCTGGTAGCGGCGCGGGGTGATTTGGCTGTCGGCGAGCATGGTTTTGATGGCGCAGCCGGGTTCGGCGTTGTGGTGGCAGTCGTGGAAGCGGCACTGGCCGAGCGCGGGGCGGAATTCGGGGAAGGCCCATTCGATTTGGCCGAAGGTGAGG
>JAISPO010000009.1 GCA_031274855.1 Zoogloeaceae bacterium
TCGAGAATGCGGGCGACGATGAAGTCGACCAGATCGTTGACGCTTTGCGGATGGTGGTAGAAGCCGGGCGCGGGGGGGAGGATGATGGCGCCGGCGCGGGAGAGGCGGAGCATGTTCTCCAAGTGGATGGCGGAGAGCGGGGTTTCGCGGGGGACGAGGATCAGCTTGCGGCCTTCTTTGAGGACGACATCGGCGGCGCGGGCAATCAGGTCATCGGCAAGGCCGGTGGCGACTTTCGCCAAGGTGCCCATGCTGCACGGGCAGATGACATAGGCGTCGGGCGGGTTGGAGCCAGAGGCGGGCGGCGCGAACCAGTCTTGCAGGCCGAACACCGCAAGTTGCCCTTCCTTCGCGCCGTAGCGTTGCGCGAACAGATGTTGCGCTTCGCTCGGCTGCGCGGGCAGCGTTAGGCCGAGTTCTTGTTGGGCGACGATGCGTGCCGCTTGCGAGTAGAGCAGCCAGACGCGCACATCCGCCGCCAGCAGGCATTCGAGCAGGCGCAAGCCGTAGGGCAGGCCGGAAGCGCCGGTAAAGGCGAGGGCGACGGTTTTCATGGCGCATTCTCCCGCAACAGACGCGCTGCGATCAAGCCGTTGATGATGCCGAAAAATAAGGCGAATACGGCGAACGCGGGGACGAGATAAAAGACGCCGTCATGCGGCACCAGCCACAGCCGCGCCAGCAGCACCTGTCCGCCGATGTGGGCGAAGGCCGCCAATACGCTCTGGCTGACCGGCCCGAAGGCGCGTTGCGGCAAGCGGCTGGAGAAGGCCAGCACGGCCAAACTCAGCAACGCGCCGGTCAAGCTCAGAAAGAAACCCGGCGCGAGAAATTGCCCGACCAGCAAACTGCCCGCGACAACCCGCAACAGCGACACCCACGCCGCTTCGCGCCAGCCGTATCGGGCCAGCACCACCAGCACGACGATGTTGGCAAGCCCGGGCTTGATGCCCGGCAACGGCGTCGGAATCGCCGCCTCGGCCACCGTCAACGCGATGGCCGCCGCCGCGAAGCGGGCCACCCGCCGATCCGCCGGCGTGACTTTGAGGGCGATGGTGGTGTTGGGTGACATGTCAGTAATTGAGCGAGTCGTAGCTGACCTGCTGGCCGGTCAGCATCAGGCTGACGTGGTTGGGGGCGCAGATGGCGACCGCGCCCGCGCGCGCCAGCCAGCCTTGCAGGACGCAGTACTGGCGCGGGCCGGGGTCGCTTTGTACGCGGGCGCGGCCGGGTTCCATTTCGATCATGGTTTTGCCGAGCGGGCCGGGGACTTCGATGCGGCGCGGCGCGTCGAGCGGGTATTCGGCAAAGATGCGTCCATCGACGCGAATCACGGCGCGTTCGGCCTGACCGCCGCGCCAGAGCAGCGGGAACGACAGCGCGACCGCGATGGCAGCCAAGCCCGCGACCAGCCAGTCACCGGCTTTGACAAGCGCCAGCCAGGATTTCACGCCGAAACCAGCGTGCGATGACGAACCAGCACGCGCACGGAATCGCGGAATCGCGCCGCCAACTGCTCGGCGATGTACACCGAGCGATGCTGGCCGCCCGTGCAGCCGATGGCGATGGTGAGATATGAGCGGTTGTCGCGCATATAGGCGGGCAGCCAGCCGGCGACGAAATCGCCGATGTCGGCGATCATACGCCGCACGCCGGCATCCGCGCCGAGAAAAGCGATGACCGGCGCATCCTGTCCGGTCAACGGACGCAACACCGGATCGTAATGGGGATTGGGCAGGCAACGCGCGTCGAAAACCAGATCGGCGTCGAGCGGCAAACCGTGCTTGAAGCCAAAGGACTCGAACAGCAGCGTCAAACCGGCGCTCCCGCTCAACTCGATGAAACTTTTGATGATCGCCCGCAGCGCGTTGGGACGCAAATCGCTGGTGTCGATGTGGTGGCCCAGTTCGGCCAGCGCTTCAAGCGTCTCGCGCTCGCGGGTAATCGCTTCGGCCAGCGTCGTGTTGTCGCCGGTCAGCGGGTGATGGCGGCGTGTCTCGGAAAATCGCTGGATCAGGGTATCGTCGCGGGCGTCGAGAAAGATGAAGCGCAGATCGACATTTCCGGCCTTGCGCAACGCCTGCAACTGCCGCGGCAGGAAGGTGGCGACATCCGCCCCGCCCCGCATGTCCATGGCAACCGCTACGCGCGTGTAGCCGTCGCGGGCCAGCCGTTCGACCAGCTGCGGCAGCAGCCAGGGCGGCAGGTTGTCCACGCAGAAATAGGCGGCATCCTCAAGGGTATTGAGGGCGATGGATTTGCCGGAACCGGACAGGCCGCTAATCAGGATGAGTTGCATAACGCCAAGGATAGCCGATGCGCTGCCGAAAGGCATAAATTTTGTCGCGCCGCCATCGTCCATCCTCGTTTGGATAGGGTATTGTGACCCCCCGTTGTGCCGCTATCCGTCAGGCAAAACCCCTTTTCGCAACACAACTTTTCTATATGAACCGCGCCGCCATCCGCTATCCATACCTCAAGCCTCCGGCAACCGGAACGCTTTCGACTGTCGCGCCGGGCATCGAGTGGCTGCGTATGCCGCTGCCCTTCGCGCTCGATCACGTCAATCTCTGGCTGCTGGCGGATGGCGCAGCTTATACCGCAGTCGATACCGGCATTAATCTCGATCCGGTCAAGACCGCTTGGCAGGCGGTGCTGGCGGCGCGTCCCCTGAGCCGTCTGCTGGTGACGCACTTTCATCCCGATCACCTCGGGCTGGCCGCATGGTTGCAGGAGCGGACCGGCGCACCGCTCTGGATCACTCAGGGCGAATATCTCACCGGCCAGATGATGAAGCATCAGGTGAGCAGCTATGGCGTACCGGCCATGTGCGAATTCTTCCGCCGCCACGGCCTCGACGCGGCCCGCGTGCAGGCGCTGACCGATAGAGGCAATGCCTACGGACGCGGCGTGCCTGCGATTCCGGCGACTTTCCATCCGCTTCGGGAAGGGGAGGATGTGATGATCGGCGGACACGTCTGGCAGGTCATCATCGGCCACGGCCACTCCGCCGAACATGCCAGCTTTTACTGCGGCGAGTTGCGCGTGCTGATTTCGGGCGACATGCTGCTGCCGCGCATTTCCACCAACATCAGCGTTTTTTCCAGCGTGCCGGAATCCGATTCGCTGGACAGCTTTCTGACTTCGCTTGACCGCCTGCGCGCGCTGCCCGAAGACACACTGGTGCTGCCCTCGCACGGCCTGCCCTTCCGCGGCCTGCATCGCCGGATCGAGCAACTGCACGCCCATCACGCCGACCGCTGCGCGGCGCTGGCGCAAGCCTGCGCCACGCCGCAGACCGCCGCCTCGCTGATTCCCGTGCTGTTTCCCAGAGAGATCACCGATACGCACCAGACAATGTTCGCCATGGGCGAGGCCATCGCCCATTTGAATTATTTGCAGCAGGCGGGCCGCCTAACGCGCAAGGAAGAAAACGGCATCCTCCATTACATATGCCGATAAGGAAAATCATGGACGCCACCCCGCAGCCGCTGCCCGACGCCGGAGAAATCGCCAAGACCTATGCCGAGGTCGCGCAACGCGCCTCGAAGCTGTTGACTGAGCACATTCAGCGCCAAGCCAGAGAGGGCCTCGCCGCGCCCGTCGATGAACTGGGCATCGCTCAGGCTTTCATGGACATGATGGCCAAAATGCTGGCCAATCCCTACAGGCTGGCGCAGGCGCAGATGAGTTTGGCTTGGGATTATTTCGCGCTCTGGCAGCAATCGACGCTGCGTCTCATGGGCATGAATGCCGCGCCGGTCGCGCAGCCTGCCAAGGACGACAAACGCTTCAAGGACGAACAGTGGCAAGAGAATTTTCTGTTCGACTTCATCAAGCAGTCCTACCTGATTACAGCGCGTCACATCCACGATTCCGTCAACGGCGTCGAAGGGCTGGACGAGCGCAGTCAACAGAAAGTTAATTTCTACACCCGTCAGTTTGTCGATGCGCTGTCGCCTTCCAACTTCGCGCTGACCAATCCCGAAGTTGTCCGCGAGACCCTCAAATCGCAAGGCCAGAACCTGCTCAAAGGTTTCAACAATCTGCTGCGCGACATTGAGGAAGGCAATGGCCAGTTGCGCATCAAAATGACCGACGCCTCGGCCTTTGAACTGGGCAAGAATGTCGCCGCCACGCCGGGCAAGGTCATATTCCAGAACGACCTGTTCCAGTTGTTGCAGTTCGAACCGGCGACCCAGGAGGTGTACAAACGGCCGCTGCTGATTTTCCCGCCCTGGATCAACAAGTATTACATCCTCGACCTGCGCGAAAAAAATTCCTTCATCAAATGGGCGGTCGATCAGGGCCACACGGTATTCGTCATGTCATGGGTCAACCCCGACGCTCAACTGGCCGAAAAAACTTATGAGGATTACCTGACCGAAGCGGCGCTGGTCGCCGTCGACAAAGTCTGCGAACAGACCGGCGAGCAAACGATGAACGCCGTCGGCTACTGCCTCGGCGGCACGCTGCTCGGCACTGCGCTTGCTTACATGGCGGTGAAAAAAGACAAACGCATCGCCTCGGCGACCTTCTTCACCACCATGCTCGATTTTTCGATCCCGGGTGAACTCGGCGTATTCATCGACGAGCAGCAGGTCGCCGGTCTTGAGAAAAAAATGACCGAACGCGGCTATCTGGAAGGCTCGGAAATGGCCGGCACTTTCAACATACTGCGCGCCAACGATTTAATCTGGTCTTTCGTGGTTAACAACTACCTGATGGGCAAAGACCCGTTCCCGTTCGATCTGCTGTTCTGGAACAGCGACTCGACGCGCATGCCCTGCATGATGCACAGCTTCTACCTGCGCAACATGTACATGAAGAATTTGCTCAAGGAGCCGGACGGCCTCACCCTCGGCGGCGTGCCAATTGATCTGGGCAAAATCAAAACGCCCAGCTACTTCATTTCAACCATCGACGATCACATCGCCCCCTGGCAAAGCACCTATCTCGGCGCGCAACGCTTTACCGGCCCCGTGCGTTTCGTCCTCGGCGGCTCCGGCCATATCGCCGGTATCATCAACCCGCCCGCCGCGAATAAATACGGCTACTGGCTCAACGGCAAACTGACCGAACCCGCGGAACAATGGCTGGAATACGCCCAGCAGCACACCGGCTCCTGGTGGACCGACTGGCAACAATGGATCAGCCAGCTCGACAACGCCAAAGTCCCCGCCCGCAACCCAAGCCAGGGCAAACTCAAACCCATCGAAGACGCCCCCGGCGCTTACGTCAAGCTCAGGCTCGCGTGACAGGAGGAATGAAAACCAAAGCCGCTGGATTCCCGCCAAAATCGCGCGGGAATGACGAAGGAGGGTTTACTTCTTCTTGGCGCTGCGTTCCTTGCGGACTTTGTCGATTAGCGCGTCGACGGTGGCAAGGTAGTCCTCGCTGCGATCGCTGGTAGCGATGGCGCGATAGCGCCCGTCGACGATGATGGCCGGCACGCCGTCCAGGTTATATGCCTGATCCGACAGTTGCATCGACCGTGCGACTTTGCTGTGCACCGAGAAAGATTCATAGGCATCCGAAAATGCTTTCGTATCGATGCCCTTCCTGCCCAGCCATGTAGTCATCGCGGCTTTGTCACTGAGCAGATCGGCACGGCGTTCGTTATGGACGGCGCTGAAAACGTCGCCATGCAGCTTTTCAGTCAGATTCATCGCTTCGAGCGAATAATAGAGTGAGGCGGCGGGCGCCCACGGGCCGGGACTGCCGGAACGGGGGAACACAGCCGGTACGCGCCGGAAAGCGACATCCGCAGGCAGCTTCTTCACCCAGGTGTGCAACGCCGGTTCGAAGTCGAAGCAGTGGGAACAACCGTACCAGAAGAACTCGATGACCTCGATCCGGTCTTGCGCTTCGGTGGGGCGCGGCGGGTTGTAGCTGGCGAAATTCTTTTTTTCCTGAAGCTCCACCGCGCAGGCCCCATTGACGACTGACAGCAAAACAATGGCGATGAGGCTGGCTAATTTACGCATGATTCCTTTCCTTTCCGCTATTTGTTCTTAACTTGGGTGGCCTGAATGCCGTTTTGCGACAGCAGGCTGTTCGCCTGACTCATTTCGTCGGCGTTCCGGAACGGCCCCAGACGCACGCGATCTACCTTGCCCTTGTCCGGCAGATTGACTTCCTGCACGCCGGCATCGAGACCGAGCAGTGCCAGCCGCGCTTTCATGTTGTCAGCCTCGGCGGGCTTCTGGAAAGCGCCGGCCTGAAGCCAGAGCGGCTCGTCGGCTTTTGCGTCGCTGGATTTGATCGCTGGCGTGGCCTCCTGATAGCCGGGCAGAATTTTGTAGAACTCGAAGCGCGGTTTGTCGTCGGTCTTGTCGACGACTTTGTCACCGGGCTTGTTGGGCAGTGGTTCAATCTTGCCGGGTTCGATGCTGGCCGGACGTTCGGCGCGATTGCCTTGATCGCGGAAAGGGAGCGCCGTCCGGTTCATGTACCAGACCACCGACAGGGAAAGCAGCACGCCAACGATGATGCCGACGGCAATTCCGGTGAGGGTGTTGCCGCGTTCTTGCGTTCCGTATTTCTTCATTACATGGCCTCCGGAGCGGAAACGCCCAATATGCGTAAACCATTGCGCAGCACTTGCCGAACCGCGACGGCCAGCGCCAATCGCGCGCGCTTTTGCGCTTCATCGTCGACCAGCAACCGTTCGGCGTTGTACCAGCCGTGGAAATCACTGGCGAGTTCGCGCAGGTAGAACGCCAAACCATGCGGCGCGAAATCATCCGCCGCCGCGAGCACGGCTTCAGGAAAGGCTTGCAGCTTGGCGCACAGCCCCAGTTCGTGTTCGCCGGTCAGCGGCAGCAAATCGGCCTGGGCAAGTTCCGCCTTGTTGCCCTGCCACTGGCTGAGCACCGAGCTGATGCGGGCATGGGCGTACTGCACATAGTAGACGGGGTTGTCGTTCGATTCGGACTTGGCCAGCGTCAGATCGAAGTCGAGCGCCTGATCCTGCTTGCGCAGCAGGTAGAAGAAGCGGCAGGCATCGTTGCCGACTTCCTCGCGCAGTTCGCGCAGGGTGACGAAGCTGCCGGCGCGGGTGGACATCGACACTTTGACGCCATCGCGGAACAGGCTGACGAACTGCACCAGCGC
>JAISPO010000021.1 GCA_031274855.1 Zoogloeaceae bacterium
CTGCTGACGGCCATCCGCTGCGTCGAAATACCCGTCGCGTTGCGGTCGGCCGCGTTGTCATGGGCGGCGGTGCGCCCATCGTCGTACAGTCGATGACCGATACTGATACCGCCGATGCGTCCGCGACAGCCATGCAAGTCGCTGAGTTGGCGCGGGCGGGGTCGGAAATTGTGCGCGTTACCGTCAACACCCGTGAGGCCGCCGCCGCGGTGCCGAAGATTCGGGAGCGACTGCTGGCGATGAATCTCAACGTACCGCTGGTGGGCGACTTCCACTTTAACGGCCACAAGCTGCTGGCTGAAGTTCCGGCCTGCGCCGAGGCGCTGGACAAACTGCGTATCAATCCGGGCAATGTCGGCAAGGGAGCCAAGCGTGATGAACAATTCGCCCAGTTGATCGAAGTGGCCGCGCGTTACCGCAAGCCGGTACGCATCGGCGTGAACTGGGGCAGTCTGGATCAACAGTTATTGGCGCGGGTGATGGACGAGAACGCCCAACGCGCAAAGCCGCTCGATGCCACAGGCATCATGCGCGAGGCGATGGCCGCCTCGGCGCTGGAGTCCGCGGCCAAGGCCGAAGAACTGGGGCTGTCCGGCGACATGATCGTGCTGTCGTGCAAGGTATCCGGCGTGCAGGATTTGATCGCCATTTATCGGGAACTGGCGCGGCGCGGCGACGATCCGCTGCACTTGGGGCTGACGGAAGCAGGCATGAGCAGCAAAGGCATCGTCGCCTCGACAGCCGCGCTGGCCGTGCTTTTGCAGGAAGGCATCGGCGATACCATTCGCGTTTCCCTGACGCCCGAACCGGAGGGGCAGCGTACCCGCGAGGTGGTCGTGGCGCAGGAGATTTTGCAAACCATGGGGCTGCGTGCTTTCGCGCCGATGGTGGCGGCCTGTCCGGGCTGCGGGCGCACAGCCAGCGCCGTTTTCCGGGAATTGGCGCAGGACGTGCAGCAGTATGTGCGGCAGCGGATGCCCGAATGGCAGTCGGCGCGTTCCAGCGTCGAACAGATGACGCTGGCCGTCATGGGTTGCGTGGTTAACGGCCCCGGCGAGAGCAAACATGCGAACATCGGTATTTCGCTGCCGGGTACCGGCGAAGAACCCGTCGCGCCGGTCTATGTCGACGGCGAGCGGATAGCCACCCTGCGCGGCGAAGGCATTGCCGCAGAATTCAAACGTATTATTGAGGAATATGTGGCGTGCACTTACGCGCCGCGCAGCTAGAAAATGAGCCAGATATTGCAAGCGATTCGCGGGATGAACGACATCCTGCCCGACGAAGCGGAGCTGTGGGAACAGTTCGAGGAATTGGTGCGCGACTGGTTGCGAGGTTACGGCTATCGGCCGATGCGTATGCCGATTGTTGAGCCGACGCAGCTGTTCACTCGCGCCATCGGCGAAGTTACCGACATTGTCGAAAAGGAAATGTATTCCTTCGAGGATCGCCTGAACGGCGAAAAGCTGACCCTGCGTCCCGAAGGCACTGCCTCTTGTGTGCGCGCCGTCTTGCAAAGCAATCTGCTTTACGATGGCCCGCGCAAGCTCTGGTACATGGGGCCGATGTTTCGCCATGAGCGACCGCAGAAGGGGCGCTACCGCCAGTTTCATCAAGTCGGCGTCGAGGCATTGGGTTATGCCGGCCCCGATGTCGATGCCGAACAGATTCTGATGGGCGCGCGGTTGTGGGACGACCTCGGTTTGACGGGCATCGAGCTTGAAATCAACTCTCTCGGTCAGGCGGAAGAACGCGCCCGTCATCGTATCGATCTGATGGCTTATTTGGAGAAACACCGCAGCCAACTCGATGCCGACAGCCAGCGCCGCTTGCAGACCAATCCGCTGCGCATTCTTGATACCAAAAACCCCGTCATGAAGGAACTGGTTGAGGCGGCGCCCAAATTGATCGACTATCTCGGCGAGGCCTCGCTCAAGCATTTCGAAGGCGTGCAAGCGTGGCTCAAGGACGCCGGACGGCCTTACCGCATCAATCCGCGTCTGGTACGCGGGCTCGACTATTACAATCTGACCGTGTTTGAATGGGTGACCGATCAACTGGGCGCTCAAGGGACTGTTTGCGCGGGCGGGCGTTATGATGGCCTGATCGAGCAACTGGGTGGTAAGCCGGCGCCCGCTTGCGGTTTTGCGATGGGGATCGAACGCTTGCTGGCCTTATGGACGGAGCAGGGCAACAGCGTCGAAAAACCGGCGACGGATGTGTATGTGGCGCATCAGGGCGAGCAGGCGGCGCGTCATGCCTTCAAGGTCGCCGAGCGTTTGCGCGATGTGGGCTTTACCGTGCAACTGCATTGCGGCGGCGGCAGCTTCAAGTCGCAGATGAAGCGGGCCGATGCTTCGGGCGCGATCATCGCGGCGATTATCGGCGATGACGAAGCGCAGGCGAATGAAGTCACCGTCAAGCCGTTGCGCGAAGCCGGTGAACAGCAGCGGGTCGGGCTGGATGTTCTCGCCGAAACCATCGGCGAGTGTATCTTTGGGCAGGAATCTGAGTAATAGTCGCTAGTTGCCAGTCGCCAGTAACCCCCCGTGGTTTTGACTAACGGCTAACGGCTAAAATCTAACAACGGAACAGGAAACGAATAATGGCCACCTTCGATTTGGAAGAACAGGAACAGATAGCCGGGTTGAAGACCTGGTGGAAGATGTACGGCAATCTAATCACGACAGTGATCGTTGCCGCCGCCGTGGCGACGGTCGGCTGGAATGGCTGGAACTGGTGGCAGCGCAATCAGGCCGCCAAGGCGTCGATGCTTTTCAGTGGCGTTCAGTCCGGGCTGGCGCAGCAGGATGTAAAGCGCGCGCGCGAGTTGGCGGGCGAGTTGATCGACAAGTATTCGGGCACGGCCTACGCGGGTCTGGCGGCGCTGCTTTCGGCGAAAGCGCAGGCCGATGGCGGCGATGTCAAATCGGCGCAGGCGCAGTTGGCTTGGGCTGCCGATAACGCGAAAGACTCTGGCGTTCGCGACTTGGCCCGCTTGCGGCTTGCCACACTGCTGCTCGATGACAATAGCTATGACGAGGCGCTACAACGTCTGGCAGCAGAACCGGCGGCAGCGTTTTGGCCGCGCTTCAACGAGTTGCGTGGTGACGTGCTGGTGGCGCAGGGCAAGAGGGAAGAAGCCCGCGCGGCTTATCAGGCGGCGCTGGAGAAACTCAAGGGCCTTCTGGTGGATGGCAGCGTTGAAGCCCGTGCCCGCGCCGGTTATCAGGAGATTCTGCAAGCGAAACTCGACGTGCTTGGAGCGGGTAAATGAGGCTGATTGTTTATCGAAGCGTCATGCTCGCCGCCGCCGTTTTAATCGGCGGCTGTTCAGGCGGCACAAAAATCAAACCGGCCGAGTTGACGCCGATTGCCGCGTCGACCGATTTGGCGGAACGATGGCATGGCAAGGTCGGCGGGAGCGATGATTTTGTTTTTGCCCCTGCCATCGTTGACGACAGCGTGTACGCGGCGGGTCAGGATGGCGTGCTCACGCGCTATGACAACGGGCGCGAAATCTGGCGCATTTCGGTTGGCGACAAACTGTCGGGCGGCGTCGGTTCGGATGGCCGGCTGGCCGTCGTCGGTACGCAGAAGGGCGATGTTTACGCTTACGAGGCGGAAACCGGCAAGCTGCGCTGGAAAACGCGGGCCAGCTCAGAAGTGTTGGCAGCGCCGGTCGTCGATGACACTTTGGTTGTCGTCCGCTCCGGCGATTCGCGCATTGCCGCGCTGGATGTTCAGGACGGCAAGCGGCGCTGGCTATTTCAAAGAGCGATGCCCACGCTCGCGCTGCGCACGCATGTGAGTGTGCTGATGGGAGAGACAGTGGTGGTCGCCGGTTTTCCCGGTGGCAAACTGGTTGCGATCAACAAGCAGTCGGGGGCGGCGATCTGGGAAGTGAGCGTGGCCTTGCCCAAGGGCGCAACCGAATTGGAGCGTATCGCCGATCTGAGCAGCCTGCCCGTCGTGCAGGGGCGCGATATTTGCGCGGCGGCCTTTCAGGGGCGTGTCGCCTGTTTCGATATTACGACCGGCAATATGAGCTGGAGCCGCGATATTTCCAGCAGCGCTGGCATGGACATGGATAACAAGCGGGTCTACGTCAGCGATGACAAGGGCGCGGTGCACGCTTTCGCGCGAGATACCGGCGCCAGCCTCTGGAAGCAGAACAGGCTGTTCATGCGTGCCTTGACGCGGCCCTTGGCGATGGATGGACGTGTCGCCGTGGCCGATTATCAAGGTGTCGTGCATCTGCTTGATGCCGCTACCGGCGAGTTTGTGGCGCGCGCCAAAACCGATGGCAGCCCGGTACGAGCCGAGCTTCAGCGTTTCGACGGCGGCCTGCTGGTGCAGACGCTTGCCGGCGGCCTGTACGCATTTTTTGTCCGCTGATTCGTGAAACCGATACTTGTTCTGGTGGGGCGGCCCAATGTCGGCAAGAGCACCCTGTTCAACCGCCTGACCCGAACGCGCGACGCGCTGGTCGCCGACATGCCTGGGCTGACGCGCGATCGGCATTACGGTCACGGCCGCTTGGGCAGTAAACAATTTCTGGTCGTCGATACCGGCGGCTTCGAGCCTCAGGCTCCAAGCGGCATTGAGCGCGAAATGGCGCGACAGGCCGAAGCCGCGATTGCCGAGGCGGATGCAGTCGTCTTTCTCGTTGATGGCCGCGCCGGTCTGACGCCGCAGGACAAGATCATCGCCGACCTGCTGCGCCGTAGCGGCCGGCCCGTGCATCTCGCCGTCAACAAGGCCGAGGGCATGAATCGCGCCATCGTGGTCGCCGAGTTCCACGAGCTTGGGCTGGGCGAGCCGATGGCAATTGCCGGCGCGCATGGCGATGGCGTGCGCGAACTGCTCGACATCGCGCTGGCGCCATTTCCAGACGAACCGGAAGCCGATGAGCAACGCGGGCCGCGCGTCGCCATCGTCGGGCGGCCCAATGTCGGCAAGAGCACGCTCATCAATGCCCTGCTCGGTGAAGAACGGGTCATCGCCTTCGATATGCCGGGCACCACACGCGATGCGATTGAAGTCCCCTTCGAGCGCAATGGCCGCCATTACACCCTGATCGACACCGCTGGTTTGCGGCGCAAAGGGCGCGTGTTCGAGGCCATCGAAAAGTTCTCCGTCGTCAAAACGCTACAAGCGATCGAGCAGGCGAATGTCGTCGTTCTGATGGTGGACGCAAGCCAGGACATTTCCGATCAAGACGCGCACATCGCCGGTTTCTGCATCGAGGCCGGTCGCGCATTGGTGCTCGCGGTCAATAAATGGGACGCGACAGACGCCTACCGGCGCGAGCGCATCAAGCAGGATATCGCCCGCAAGCTGAATTTCCTCGGCTTCGCCAAGACCCATTACATTTCCGCCAAAGAAGGGCAGGGCATAGGCAGCGTGCTCGGCAGCGTCGATCAGGCTTACGCCGCGGCGATGGTCAAGCTGGCGACCCCGAAAATCACCCGCGTCCTGCAAGCCGCCCTGCAGAAACAACAACCGCCCCGCCGCGGCAATGTCCGGCCCAAACTGCGCTATGCCCATCAAGGCGGATCGAATCCGCCGATTATCGTCATCCACGGCACCGCGCTTGATGCCGTGCCGGAATCCTATACGCGCTACCTCGAAAAAACCTTCATCGAAGCCTTCCGCCTGCAAGGCACGCCCCTGCGCATCCAGTACAAAACCGCGCATAATCCATTTGCTTGATCTATACCCTTGGACACACACTCGCCCTTGCTATAGCCCTTTTTGCTGGAAGCAATCAGGAAAATTGCTTGAAGCCGCAAGCGCATCTGGATGTGCACCTTTTTCAAAAGGTGCCGATCTTGACAGTAAATGGCTTGCGGCAGTCGTAGCATTTATAGGTGCCGATGCGGGTAGATTCCCCGCCCATCTGCTGCATGGATTCCGCGACTACGCGCGGAATGACGAGGAGGAGCTGAAACCTGTAACCTGAACCCTGTCACCCTCCAATGTAGGACATTTCAATCTTGCGGGGGGCGACGGTGTCGGCGCTGCGCAGTTCGGAGTAGCGGGCGTCGCGGGTTTGCCAGAGGCGGGCGATGGCGGCGGTCAGGGCTTCGTCGCTGGCGCCGGTGCGCAGGAGTTGCCGTAAGTCGTGGCCGGTGTTGGCGAACAGACAGGTGTAGAGCTGGCCATCGGTGGATAGCCGGATGCGGGTGCATGTCGAGCAGAAGGCTTGAGTGACCGAGGAGATGACGCCGATTTCGCCGGAGCCGTCGCGGTAGCGCCAGCGTTCGGCAACTTCGCCTGTGTAGTTCGGATCGGCGGCTGCGAGAGGATGCTCGGCGTCTATCAGTTTGATGACTTCGGCTGAGGGCATGACTTCATCCATGCGCCAGCCGTTGGCATTGCCGGCGTCCATGTACTCGATGAAGCGGAGGATGTGGCCGCTGCCGCGAAAGTGCCGCGCCAGGGGCAGAATCTGGTTGTCGTTGGCGCCGCGCTTGACGACCATGTTGATTTTGACCGGCGTTAGTCCGCAGGCGGCGGCGGCTTCGATACCGGCCAAGACTTTGGCGACCGGATACTCGGCATCGTTCATGCGCTTGAACACGGCATCGTCGAGCGCGTCGAGGCTGACAGTGACGCGCTGCAAACCGGCGTCGCGCAGCCCTTGCGCGCGCTGGGCGAGGAGGGAGCCGTTGGTCGTCAGTGTCAATTCAATGCCGGAAATGGCGGCCAGTTGTTCGATCAAGTGTTCGATGTCCTGACGCAGCAGGGGTTCGCCTCCGGTCAGCCGGATTTTGGCGACGCCTTGGGCGGCGAACAGCCGCGCCAGACGGACGATTTCTTCATAAGTCAGGATTTCCTGACGCGGCAGGAAGGGGTAGTCGCGGCCAAAAACCGTCTTGGGCATGCAATAAACGCAGCGGAAGTTGCATCGGTCAGTGACCGAAATTCGCAAATCGCGGATGGGCCGCTGGCGCAGATCGAGAGGGAAGGTCAAGCGCTATCTCCGCTTACGCGCCCGTGGGCAGGCTGCTGACGGTGTGCATTGCGCTGGCATTGATGGCGGTCGGCATCTTGGGCTATCCAGAAAGAGGCATTCTCGCGGTCTCAGGGCGTAACGCCTTGATTCGGGACAAGGACTGTATTCGCGGCGCTTTGGAAATTTCAACCGAAACTAGAAGGGGAATTGCCCCGATTTTTCCGCTTAAGCCCGTCAGCCGCCGGGCGCAGGATAGCAACCGATTCGTTCAGGAGGTGCATGTGATTATCCAGTCCGTCGAGTTGGTGGCGCTGCCGAACGCGCCGGTGTACCAAAGCAAGATTTATCGCGCCCATCTGGATACGGGAGAAGATGTCGACCTCTTTCAGCAGCATTGGGATGTCCCGCTGCCGCCGGAATCTTTGGTGGGTTTGACGCCAACCGAAGCGCGGCGAAAGCGGACCGAGCGGATACTCAGAGTGGCCGAAGCCCACTGCTGATCCGGCTATTGCTGCTGCGGCTTGTTGGGGTTGTTGCCCGGCGGGCGCGGACGACGCCTGCCGCCGGTGCCTTTGGCCGGATGCTTCTTTTGCTGGAACTGCCGCCCTGCGCCGACGGGCTTGTCGATTGAGCCTGGCTGCAAACCCGGAGGAATCCGGTTGCCGGGGGCAAGCTGGATTTCCAGTTCGTTGATTTCATCCCACTGGGCATCGGTACGATCCCGCTCAGGCACCGATAAAAGCTCGCGCAAACGCCGGCGCGGATCGAATGCCCGCTCCTGCTGGACGGGCGATGCGGCCGGAGGAAGCTCAACTCCCTGCGGGGCTTCAGTGTTGTCGTCGGTTTCCGTGGTCATGGGCGAATTATAGCCGATGCAGGGTTCAGATGCCTGAGATTACCGCATCCAGAGCATCGACAAACAGGGATGCCTCGTGCCGCAAGGATGTTACGGGCCGCCGCAGCAACTGGGCTGGAAAAGGCGCGCACAGATGGGCGGCGAGGTAAAAGCGTTCACCATCGACCTCGACCGTTTCGGTCAGCCGCCGGGGTAAATCTGCCAGAGTGTCCGGCAGCCGCGCCAGCGGCATCAGCAGCCGTGTCGAGTAATGGCGCAACTGATCGCTTTGCAGTTCCACCAGATAGGGGAATGCGCGCTGTTGCTGCGCGTTGGGGTTGGTGTAAACGTCGTACTGGGCCACGGCATCACCAAGGGCGGTACTCTTGGCCCGGAATGCCGGATTGCGCGACGAGCGCGTTGTTCATATCCACCCAATCCTTGTACTGCTCATAGAACCGGCGACCGGAACGGCCAGCCGATACAGACGCTTGAAGTTGCGTCATCAACTCGTCGTACTGCTGCGCCGAAAGCAGCACGCCATGCCGCCGTCCGGCTTTTTCGATGACGACCGGACTGCGCTGACAAGCATCAAGCATATGCCCAAACCGGTTTTTGGCTTCGGTAGCGGTGATTTGCATGGCACGCTCCTTGAGTAGGTGATGGCTATTTTAGCCATCGCGGTCTCCCTGAGCAAGCCTTGCCTGCCGTGATATTGCATTCAAGAGTGGCTTGACATTGTAATGAAGGTAATTACAATGGAAGCATGTTGATTACATAACGCCATGATACTCACATTCAAACACAAGGGACTGGAGAAGTTTTTCAGAAAAGGCGATCACCGCGGAATAATCGCCAAGAGTGAGGCGAAAATCGAGCGGATGCTTGACCGGCTGGATGCTGCTGTAAAGCCGGAAGACATGGATATTCCGGGGTATAGGTTTCATCCGCTGTCCGGCAATCGCAAAGGTGTTTATTCCGTGACGGTAACAGGAAATTGGCGCATTACTTTTCAGTTCGCAGGGGAAGATGCAACGGACGTTAATTTGGAGGATTACCACTGATGAGAACACTACGAAATCCCAAGCGCCGTCCGACGCATCCCGGTGAGATTTTGCGTGAGGATGTTCTTCCTGCGCTTGAAATGACGCAGACAGAATTTGCTCAACGGATTGGCGTATCCCGGCTGTCCGTCTCGGAGTTGTTGCACGAAAAGCGCGGCATGACCCCGGAAATGGCGGTGCGGATTGCGCGCTTGCTCAACACCACGCCGGAAAGCTGGTTGCGTATGCAGCAAGCCGTTGACTTGTGGGAAGTTGAGCAGCAATCCCCAATGCTGACGAGCATCAAGCCGATTCAGGCGGAGTTGCTTGCCGCATAGCTGTCTTCCGCCAGAAACGTATCGCGCTCCCGTTTTGGTAAATGTCCTACTTGAATAAAACACCAAGTTATACTAGAGTAGGATTTATGATTGACAGGAGGCTGATATGCTTCAAACCCTGCGCAAAGCTGGCGGCTCGCTTGTGATGACAGTGCCCAAGATGTTTATCGACCAGAATGATCTGAGCGAAGGCTCCCAAGTGGAGCTTCATCTTCTGGGCGAGAAGATGACCGTCCGGGCACCGGCCCGGCCCCGTTACAAGCTGGCGGACTTGATGGCCGAAATGCCGCAAGGGCTGCCGCGTGTCGAAGGCTGGGATGAGATGCCCACAGTTGGACTGGAGAACGGCTGATGGCCTACCTGCCGAACCGTGGCGACATCGTGCATCTCGATTTCGACCCATCCTCAGGACGGGAGATGAAAGGCCTGCACTTCGGCCTTGTCATAAGCAGCAAGGTCTTCAATCAGCAAGGGCTGGCGATGATTTGCCCGATTTCTCAGGGGGCTGCCGCGGCTGCCCGTACCTACGGGACTGTGGTGACGCTGATGGGCGCCGGTACTGACACACAGGGCGCGGTGCACTGCCATCAACTGAAGTCGCTGGATTGGCGGGCGCGGAACGTTCGCCTCAAGGAAACTGTGCCACAGCACATCGTTGATGAAACCTTGGCCAGAATTGAGGCCATTTTGTTTGAATAAGAACCAAGGGGTAGCGTGACTCCGTGAAAGGAAAACGCCCCAGCCTTGTGGGCCGGGGCGTTGGCGCTGGCGGGTGTGCCAGCGGGGAAAGCGGAACGATGATTAGATCGTAACGGTATTGGCGACTTCTTCGAAGTCGGGGATCTGGTTGAAATTCATGTAGCGGTAGATGTCACCGGCTTTCTGGTTGACGATGTTGACGCGCTCCATGTATTCGGCGACGGTGGGCAGTTTGCCGAGGAGGGCGGCGACAGCGGCGAGTTCGGCGGAGCTGAGGTAGACGCGGGTGTCGAGGCCGAGGCGGTTGGGGAAGTTGCGCGTGGAGGTCGAGACCGCCGTGCTGCCTTTGCGAACTTGCGCCTGATTGCCCATGCACAGCGAGCAGCCGGGCATTTCCATACGGGCGCCGGATTTGCCGAGTACCGAGTAGTAGCCTTCCTCGTTGAGCATCATCGCGTCCATGCGCGTCGGCGGGGCGATCCAGAGGCGGGCGGGGATGTCGGTTTTGCCGTCGAGCACTTTACCGGCGGCGCGGAAGTGGCCGATATTGGTCATGCAACTGCCGAT
Organism: Zoogloeaceae bacterium; assembly: GCA_031274855.1. Lineage (GTDB taxonomy): Bacteria > Pseudomonadota > Gammaproteobacteria > Burkholderiales > Rhodocyclaceae > Fen-999. The sequence goes on from JAISPO010000021.1 coordinate 10,444, forward strand.
GAAAACCTCGTCGATTTTGTCGCCCTGCACCTGGGAGAGCAGCTTCACGTCGTCGGGATCGTTCGGGCAGGCGAGAATCGGTTCTTTGATTTCGTTCATGTCGATTTCGATGACGGCGGCGTATTCGGCGTTGGCATCGGCTTCGAGCAGTTGCGGCTTGGCGATCCAGTCCTCCATCGCCTTGATCCGGCGGCTGAGGGTGCGCTTGTCCTGATAGCCTTCTGCGATCATCCACTTCATCAGCGTGATGTTGGATTTCAGGTATTCAATGACCGGCGCTTTGTTCAGGCGCACCGTGCAACCGGCGGCGGAGCGTTCCGCCGAGGCGTCGGACAATTCGAAAGCCTGCTCGACCTTGAGATCGGGCAGCCCTTCGATTTCGAGAATGCGACCTGAGAAAATGTTTTTCTTGCCCTTCTTCTCGACAGTCAAGAGACCCGCCTTGATCGCGTAGTAGGGGATGGCATTGACCATGTCGCGCAGGGTGATACCGGCTTGCAGCTTGCCCTTGAAGCGTACCAGCACGGATTCCGGCATGTCGAGCGGCATGACGCCCGTGGCCGCGGCAAAGGCGACCAGGCCGGAACCGGCAGGGAAGGAAATGCCGATCGGGAAGCGGGTATGCGAATCGCCGCCAGTGCCGACGGTATCGGGCAGCAGGAAGCGGTTGAGCCAGCTATGAATGACGCCGTCGCCGGGCCGCAGCGAAATACCGCCGCGGGCGGTGATGAAGCTCGGCAGCGTGCGATGGGTTTTGATGTCGACCAGCTTCGGATAGGCGGCGGTATGGCAGAAGGACTGCATGACCAAATCCGCCGAGAAGCCGAGACAGGCGAGGTCTTTCAGTTCGTCGCGGGTCATCGGGCCGGTGGTGTCCTGACTGCCGACTGAAGTCATTTTCGGTTCGCAATAGGTGCCCGGACGGATGCCCTTGCCTTCGGGCAGACCGCAGGCGCGGCCCACCATTTTTTGCGCCAGCGTGTAACCCTTGCCGGTGTCGACCGGGTTCTGCGGCAGGCGGAACAGGGTCGCGGGCGGCAGGCCGAGAAATTCACGCGCCCTCGCGGTGAGGCCGCGGCCGACAATCAGGTTGATGCGGCCACCGGCGCGCACTTCATCGAGCAGCACTTCGGACTTGTATTGGAATTCTGCGATGACTTTGCCGTTTTTTTCGACTTTTTTGTCATAGGGGTAAATCTCGATGACATCGCCCATGTTCATCTGGTTGACATCGCACTCGACCGGAAACGCGCCGGCGTCTTCCTGCGTGTTGAAGAAGATGGGGGCGATTTTGCCGCCCAGACAGAAGCCGCCGTAACGCTTGTTCGGCACGAAAGGAATGTCCTCGCCGGTCCACCAGATCACCGAGTTGGTCGCGGATTTGCGCGAGGAGCCGGTGCCGACCACATCGCCGACATAGGCGACCGGATGCCCTTTCTTTTTGAGTTCGTCAATCAGACTGATCGGGCCGCGCTCGCCCGCCTTTTCCGGCGTGATGCCGTCGCGCGGGTTCTTGAGCATGGCCAGCCCATGTAGCGGAATGTCGGGCCGCGACCACGCATCGGGCGCGGGCGAGAGATCGTCGGTATTGGTTTCGCCAGTGACTTTGAAAACGGTGAGCGAAAGTTTTTTCGGCACTTCGGGGCGGGAGGTGAACCACTCGGCGTCGGCCCAGCTTTGCATGACAGCCTTGGCATTCGCGTTGCCCGCCTTGGCTTTGTCAGCGACATCGTGGAAAGCGTCGAACATCAGCAGCGTGCCTTTGAGACCGTTGGCGGCGATGACGCCGACTTCCTTGTCATCGAGCAGGTCGATCAACGGCTTGACGTTGTAGCCGCCGAGCATGGTGCCGAGCAATTCAGTGGCTTTGGCGCGAGAGAGCAGCGGGCAAGGCGTTTGACCACGGCTGATCTGGGTCAGGAATTCGGCTTTGACCTTGGCGGCATCGTCGACGCCCGCTGGAATGCGATAGGTCAGCAGTTCGACGAGAAAAGCCTCTTCGCCTTTGGGCGGATTCAGCAGCAGGGCGACCAGCGCCTCGGTTTGCTGTTTGGAAAGGGGCAGGGGCGGAATGCCGAGCGCGGCGCGTTCGGCGGCATGGGCGCGATAGGTTTCCAGCATGTTGTGGTGTCTCCGGGGTTGGGGGGTATTAGTTGAAAAAGCGGGAAGCGGCAGGCGCGGGTATCGTCATGCCGGTGGCCCGTGCGCGTTGCAGAAGCTCCCAGTAATAGCGGTAAGAGGCGCGGTCGTGCAAGCGGCCTGCGCGTTGTATCGGCCCCCAATCGGCATCCTGCGCCGCAGCCAGAATGGCGGCGGCTTCTTCGATTTCGGCGAAGTCGGGGCGCATGGCTTCGACGATGGGCCGAATTTGATTCGGGTGAATGCTCCACATCCGCAGGTAACCGAATTCCATGCGGGCGCGGCGGGCATCGGCGGTCACGACAGCGGCATCGCGGATTTCCGTGGTGACGTTGTGACTGGGCACAATGCCATTGCCGAGCGCGGCGGCGGAAATTTCGGTCTTGGCGCGGGCAATCAGCGGATGGCTGAATTGCGCCGGTGAGCGCATCGCGGTTGCGGGGATGGCGCCGTGATGCGCGGAAATGAAATCCATGAGGCCGAAGTCGATGGATTCGACTTGCGGCAGGCGGGCAATCTCCCAAGCCTCGCGCAACGCGCCGGGTGTTTCGATCAGCACATGCACCGGAATTTCGCGGGCGATGCCGTGGCGCTGGCGCAGCCGATCCAGTTCGGTGATTTGAGTGAGCGCGTCATCGGCGCATTCGGGCTTGGGCAGGACGATATAAGCGATCCGGCTGCCCGCTTGCGCGACGAAAATTTCAAGTTCATCGCGCCAAGCCGGATGCGATACATCGTGAATGCGCGCGCCGATGCGGCCATGACGGTTATCGGGGCCGGTGATGATGGCGGCGATCATCCGCGCGTGATCGGCTTCGTGGCCGACCGGCGCGCCATCTTCGCAATCGCCGGTGATGTCGAAAATGGGGCCGAGTTCGTTCTGTAGTTGTAGCGCCTTGGCGAGCAGCTTTTCGCTGCCTGCGTAATGCTCACAGGCGGCCAGCGCCGGAAAGCGCTTGCCGCCTGAGTAAAGAATATCGGCGGGATGGCGTGGCGCGTTCATCGCTGGCCCGCCGCTTTGCATTACGCGAACAGGTGCTTGACGCCGTCGCGCTCTTCGAGAAGTTCCTTGAGCGTGGCGTCCATTTTCTCGCGGGAGAAGGCGTCGATTTCCAGACCCTTGACGATTTCCCACTTGCCGTTGGCGCAGGTGCAGGGCATACCGTAGATGATGCCTTCGGGAATGCCGTAGGAGCCATCGGAAGCGATGCCCATGGTGACCCATTTGCCGTTGGTGCCGAGGTTCCAGTCGCGCATGTGGTCGATGGCGGCATTGGCGGCGGAGGCGGCGGAAGAAAGGCCGCGCGCTTCAATGATGGCCGCGCCGCGCTTGCCGACTTTCGGGATGTACTCGTTGCGATACCAGGCTTCGTCATTGACCAGCGCCGGAGCAGGTTTGCCCGCGATGGTCGCAAAACGGAGATCGGGATACATCGTCGGCGAGTGGTTGCCCCAGACGATCAGCTTTTCGATATCGGTGACGGCTGATTTGGTGCGGGCCGTCAGTTGCGAAATGGCGCGATTGTGGTCGAGGCGCAGCATGGCCGTGAAGGCTGACTTGGGCAGGCTCTTCGCGGTGTTCATGGTAATGAACGCGTTGGTGTTGGCCGGATTGCCGACGACGATCAGCTTGAGATCGCGGGCGGCAACTTCGTCGATGGCCTTGCCCTGCTCAATGAAAATCTTAGCGTTCTCAAGCAGCAGGTCTTTGCGCTCCATGCCCGGGCCGCGCGGCTTGGCGCCCACCAGCAGGGCTTGCTGGGCATCCTTGAATGCGACCTTGGGATCGGAAGTGCCGACCATGCCGGCCAGCAGCGGGAAGGCGCAGTCTTCCAGTTCCATCATCACGCCCTTCAGCGCCTGCTGGGCCTTTTCGAACGGCAGTTCCAGCATTTGCAGAATAACGGGTTGATCCTTGCCGAGCATTTCGCCGCTGGCGATGCGGAACAGCAATGCGTAACCGATTTGACCGGCAGCGCCGGTAACGGCGACTCGAACGGGGGCTTTGGCCATGTTGGTGCTCCTTTTCAGGATGGTTGTAAGAAAGGGAAAATCCTGTGGATCATAGGCTCGCATTATACGCAGTGTCAATATCTATGAGATAAAATATATAAGACACAAGAAATCTCATGGACGAGTTGAAAAAAATATGTTCCAATGCCACGCATGGTCATGGTCAGTGAATCCCCTACCTTCAGCCCGCTGTACCGTCAGATCAAGGGACTCATTTTGCAAGCCCTTGACGGTGGCGAGTGGCGGCCCGGCGAGGTTATTCCAAGCGAGGCCGAATTGGCGGTGCGCTTCGGCGTCAGTCAGGGAACGGTGCGCAAAGCCGTCGATGAGCTTGCTGCCGAAAATTACCTGTTGCGCCGTCAGGGCAAAGGGACTTTCGTCGCTTCGCATAACGACCCCCGCGCCTTCTTCCGCTTCCTGCGCCTGCAAAAACTCAATGGCGACTTCGAGCCTTCGCGCAGCGTGCCGCTTGAATGCTGGCGCGCCAAAGCCGGTCAGGAAGCCGCGCGCATGTTGCGCATCCAGTTGGCCGATCCCATCATTATCGTCAGGCGCGTTCTGCAATTTTCCGGCAAGCCGGTGGTGCTGGACGAAATCTATTTGCGCGGCGATATCTTTGCCGGTCTGACGCTGGATACCCTGACTGAGTGGAAAGATTCCATCTACAGCCTGTTCGAGACCCGCTTCGGAGTACGGATGATCCGGGCCGAGGAGCGGCTGCGCGCCGTGGCTGCGGATCGCGCCGCGTCGGATATGTTAAATGTGCCGGAAGGCAGCCCGCTACTGTCGGTGGAGCGGGTCAGCTACAGCTACGGCGACAAGCCGGTGGAGTGGCGGCGGGGGCTGTATTCGACAGTCGAGCATTGCTACGTCAATGAGTTGAGTTAGGGCGGAGGAACATAAATAGAATGTGTTGCAGCATGACAATCATAGGAGTGAAACAATGGCTGAACTCGTGAAAACGCGGCCTAAATTTTTGAACCTGTTTGAAATCAAATTGCCGCTGCCCGGCTGGGCGTCGATCCTGCACCGCGTCAGCGGCGCTGGATTATTCCTGATGCTGCCCTTGCTGATCTGGCTGTTTGGCCTGTCCCTGGGTTCGCAAGACGCTTTCGACAGCTTCAAGTCGATCATGGATTGCTGGCTGGTCAAGCTGATTCTGACCGGCTTGCTCTGGGCCTATTTGCATCATTTCTGCATGGGCGTTCGCATTCTGCTGATAGACCGTCATATCGGCATCGAAAAAGCGCAAGCGCGGGCTTCCACCATTGCCGTGCTGACCGTCAGCCTTGTTCTGACGCTTGTTCTGGGAGTACAGCTATGGTGACCCGTATTGTTGTCGGAGCCCATTACGGCTTCAAAGACTGGCTGGCGCAGCGCGTTACGGCCGTCTACATGGCGCTGTATACCCTGCTGCTGGCGCTGGCGCTGCTGTTCTGCGTCAATGGCTACGAAAGCTGGCGCGCGCTGATGTCGAACGGCGTGGTGCGCTTCCTGTCCGTGCTGTTCATCCTCTGCCTGTGCTATCACGCCTGGGTAGGCGTGCGCGACATCTGGATGGATTATGTGAAGTCGACGGCAGTGCGCCTGACATTGCACATCCTGACCTTGCTGGTTCTGGTGGGCAATGCCGTCTGGGCCGTGCAGATTCTCTGGAGGCTATGATCGTGAGCATTACTGTCCGTACTTTCGATGCGGTAATCGTCGGCGCTGGCGGCGCCGGTCTGCGTGCCGCCATTCAGCTTTCCGAATCCGGTTTCAAAACGGCGGTGTTGACCAAAGTTTTCCCGACCCGCTCGCATACCGTCGCTGCGCAAGGCGGCGTCGCGGCCTCCCTCGGCAACTCCGAGGAAGATCATTGGCACTGGCACATGTACGACACCGTCAAGGGGTCAGACTGGCTGGGCGATCAGGACGCCATCGAGTTCATGTGCCGCAAGGCCAACGAATGCGTCATCGAGCTTGAGCATTACGGCATGCCTTTCGACCGCACCGATCAGGGCAAGATTTACCAGCGCCCGTTCGGCGGCCACATGTCGAACTTCGGCGAAAAGCCGGTGCGCCGTTCCTGCGCCGCGGCCGACCGTACCGGTCATGCCATGCTGCATGCGATGTATCAGCGCAACGTCAAAGCCAACACCCAGTTCTTCGTCGAATGGATGGCGCTTGATCTGATGCGCGATGCCGATGGTGAAGTGCTCGGCGTTACGGCGATGGATATGGAGACCGGCGAAATCGCCGTCTTTCATGCCAAGGCCACGATTTTCGCCACCGGCGGCGCGGGCCGCATTTTCCATAGCTCGACCAACGCGTTCATCAACACCGGCGACGGTCTGGGCATGGCGGCGCGGGCCGGTATTCCGCTGGAAGATATGGAGTTCTGGCAATTCCATCCGACCGGCGTGGCCGGTGCGGGCGTGCTGATTACCGAAGGCGTGCGCGGCGAAGGCGGCATTCTGCGCAATGCGCAGGGCGAGCCGTTCATGGCGCGTTATGCGCCGGTCGCCAAGGACTTGGCCTCGCGCGACGTGGTTTCCCGCGCGATGGTCACCGAAATCAACGAAGGCCGCGGCTGCGGCCCGCACAAGGATTTCGTCCTGCTCGATATCACTCACCTCGAACCGGCCATCATCATGAAGCGCCTGCCCGGCATTCGTGAAATCGCCATTCAGTTCGCGGGCGTCGATCCGATCAAGGAGCAGATCCCCGTCGTGCCGACCTGCCACTATCAGATGGGCGGCATCCCGACCAACTATCACGGGCAGGTCGTGGTTCCGCAGGGCGATATCAAGGCAGTGGTCGTGCCCGGCTTCTACGCGGCGGGCGAGTGCGCCTGCGCTTCGGTGCATGGCGCGAACCGTCTCGGCACCAACTCGCTGCTCGACCTGCTGGTGTTCGGCAAGTCGGCGGGAGAAACCGCAGTGGAAGAACTCAAGAAGTCGTCGAGGGCGCATAAGCCGCTGCCGCAATCGGAAATCGACCGCAGCCTCGCGCGGGTTGATCGGCTCAACACCCAGAAGGACGGCGCGAACGTCCATGCGACGCGGCTGGCCATGCAGCGCACCATGCAGAATCATTGCGGCGTGTTCCGCTTTGCCGACAAGCTCAAGGACGGCGTGCAGAAAATTCTTGAAGTCGAGAAGGATGTCTGCCGCGTCGAAATCGCCGACAAGTCCAAGGTCTTCAACACGGCGCGCGTCGAGGCGCTGGAACTTGAGAACCTGATTGAAGTGGCGGTGGCGACCATGACTTCTGCCGAAGCCCGCAAGGAAAGCCGCGGCGCTCATGTGCGCGACGATGCGCCGGATACCGAACAACACCCGAATGGCCGTGACGACGGGAACTGGCTCAGGCACACACTTTGGTACAAGGACGGCAACCGTCTCGATTACAAGGCTGTGAAACTGACGCCGCTGACTGTCGACACCATCGCCCTGAAGAAGCGCGCCTACTGAGGAAACGACGATGACCAAACGTACCCTCGATTTCAAAATCTACCGTTACGATCCCGACAAGGACGACAAGCCGTACATGCAGGATATTTCGGTCGAGGTCGACTCGACCGATGGCAAACTGCTCGACGCGCTGGTCAAACTCAAGGCCAAGGACGATTCGATTGCTTTCCGCCGCTCCTGCCGTGAAGGCGTTTGCGGCTCGGACGCGATGAACATCAATGGCCGTAACGGATTGGCCTGCCTGACCAGCCTCGCCGATTTTCCTGAAGGCAAGCCCATTGTCTTGCGGCCGCTGCCCGGCCTGCCGGTGATTCGTGACTTGATCGTGGACATGACGCAGTTTTTCAAGCAGTACCACTCGATCAAGCCCTACCTCATCAACAACGATCCGCCGCCGGAGCGCGAGCGTCTGCAATCGCAGGAAGACCGCGAAGAACTCAACGGCCTGTACGAGTGCATCCTGTGCGCCTGCTGCTCGACTTCCTGCCCGTCGTTCTGGTGGAATCCCGACAAGTTCGTCGGCCCAGCCGGTTTGCTTGCCGCCTATCGCTTCATTGCCGATACCCGCGATCAGGCCACCAGCGAGCGTCTGGACAACCTCGAAGATCCTTACCGGCTGTTCCGTTGCCACACCATCATGAATTGCGTCGATGTCTGCCCGAAGGGTCTCAACCCGACCAAGGCCATCGGAAAAATCAAGGACATGATGGTTCGGCGGGCCGTGTAAGTCATGGATGAACAGCAGCGCGTCCGGCGGGAAAAGCTGCGTTGGCACTGCCGGCGCGCGCTGCTTGAACTGGATATCGTTTTTCAGCGCTTTTGGGCGCGGGAGGACGAGTTGAGCGAGAAGGACGAAGCAGCCCTTGAGAAGCTGCTGGCAATGGAAGACCACGATTTGTGGGATCTGGTGAGCGGGCGCGAGCAGACAGGCGATCCGCAACTGAAAAGCATGATCGATCGCCTGTGTCGTG
>JAISPO010000036.1 GCA_031274855.1 Zoogloeaceae bacterium
GGGCCGGCCTACGCGGACTTCCGCGCCCGCGTCAATGCTGACGAAGACACCGCGCTCGACCCTTACGCCGCCGGCCACCCTTCCGAATTTTTCGCCGTCATGTCCGAAGTTTTTTTCGAGACGCCGGAGGTGCTGCACTCGGAATACCCTGAGGTATACGAACAACTGCGGCGCTTCTACCGGCAAGACCCAGTTCAGGGTACGGGTTTCAGGTTACAGGTTTCAGTAAAACCCAAAATGTCCTAAAGTAACCCTCATGTTTGCTGGAATTCTCCACCGCTATCTGATGGTCATCATCGCCTGCATTGCGCTACTGGCCGGGCTGCAAGCGCCAAGTCTTGTCGACCAGTACCAAAAGCGCGTTGATGCCCATCTGCGCGAAGTGACCATCAACCTGCAACCGTTTCAGGAAATTGCCGACCGGCATTTCAACGGCAGCATGGCGCAACTCATCGAGCTGCACCGCATGAGTGACGAAAAACCATTTCAGGAAGGGGCGGCGGCGCTTGAGCAAATGATTCGGCGCAAGGCCCGCTTTGAAGCGGAACTGGTCGCGCTCGCTGTCGCGCTGCCTCACCGCATCGCGCATGTACTGTTCAACAGCGACAAAGAAATCTTGGACGAAACCCTCGCCCAATACACCTACACCGTGCCGCTGAATCAGGATGCGCTCGTCACCGGCGGCGTATTCGCGCTGGTGATTCTGCTATTGATGGAGTTATTGCTCGTCATGGCACGCAAAGGCATCAGGCTCCTGCCCGGCTTCAGATAGCGGCAGAGATCAGCGCCTGCCACTGATCATCCCGCCGAATTTTTCGTAAAGCGCGTTCCGTCAGGAACACGCAGATGTTCAAACAGCCCTGTCTCCGTACGGAGACAGGGCTGTTTTATTTTTACGCGCTCAAGTATTTTCAGCCGGATACAGGCGATCGCCCTTGACTGCCAACGCATAAAAAGATATAGAATCCAAAGAAGACTATTTTGCTGATATGGAAATTTATATGTATGAATATTATAGTTTTTTATAGGAACTGCAAGGGATAATAACTTTGTGAATGGGGCAGGGGCGCTTCCGGCCCAAGGCGCTTCGGAAACGGGATCAAAAACAGATTTACTCAGTAAGTAGATTAACAAATTTTTCCAAAGGGAGTATCAAATGAATAAGCTGTGTTATCGCAAGATCTTCAGCAAGCGTTTGGGGATGCTCGTTCCTGTCATGGAATCGGCCCATGCCGAAGGTAAACACTCTGGAGAAACCGCAAGGCCAAGTTCCAGTGAAGGGAAATCCCTCAGCGGGTTGCGCGTTATCCTGAGCGCCGGATTACTGGCCCTGTGCTCCGGCGGGCCTGCGTTTGCTTGGAATGAGGCGGGCGGTAATGACGGCACTGGGGGGAAAAGTAACGACAGAATTGCCGTCGGCAAGAGCGCGGTGACGAACGCCGATAACTCGATTGCCATTGGCTATAAAGCGCAAACCGACGCCGTCAGCTCGACGGCCATCGGTCATCAAGCACATGCCCAAGGCAAATACTCGACCGCCTATGGCGCTGAAACATACGCCCAAGGCAATTATTCGACCGCTACCGGCTATCAAGCACAAGCCAATGGCGTCAGCTCGACCGCCACTGGCGATCAAGCGCGCGCCAAAGGCGATTACTCAGCCGCCTACGGCTATAAGGCATACGCCGAAGGCGCGAACTCGATTGCCACCGGCTATAAAGCACACGCCGAAGGCGCGAACTCGATTGCCACCGGCTATTTGGCAGAAGCCAATGGCGTCAGCTCGACGGCCACCGGCGATCAAGCACACGCCAAAGGCGATCACTCGACCGCCACCGGCGAACTGGCATACGCCCAAGACAATTATTCGACCGCCACCGGCTATCTGGCAGAAGCCAATGGCGTCAGTTCGACGGCCACCGGTGATCAAGCACGCGCCAAAGGCAATTACTCAACTGCCACCGGCTATCTGGCAGAAGCCAATGGCGTCAGTTCGACCGCCGCCGGCGATCAAGCGCACGCCAAAGGCGATTACTCAACCGCCACCGGCTATAAAGCAGAAGCCAATGGCATCAGTTCGACCGCCACTGGCGATCAGGCATATGCCAAAGGCGATTACTCGACGGCCACCGGTGATCAGGCATATGCCAAAGGCAATTACTCAGCCGCCTATGGCGCTGAAGCATACGCTCAGGGCAAATACTCGACCGCCACCGGCTATAAAGCACAAGCCGACGGCCTCAGCTCGACCGCCACCGGTGATCAAGCACATGCCCAAGGCAAATACTCGACTGCCACCGGCTATCTGGCAGAAACCAACGGCCTCAGTTCAACCGCCACTGGTGATCAAGCACATGCCGAAGGCGATTACTCAGCCGCCTACGGCTATAAGGCATATGCTGAAGGCAATAACTCGATTGCGACCGGCGCTAGCGCACACGCCGAAGGCACTAACTCGATCGCTATCGGCGACGGCGCACGGGCCATCGGCACGAACTCGATCAGCATCGGCACCGGCAACGTCGTCAGAGGCAACAACTCCGGCGCGTTCGGCGATCCGAGTATTATCGACGCCGCCGATAGCTACTCAGTGGGTAATAACAACAGCATCGCGGCAGGCCAGACCGATGTCTTCGTGATGGGCAATGAGGTCACGCAAACCATCAGCAATTCCGTCGCGCTGGGCAGCAACAGCGCGATGCAGGCGGCAGTGACGGCCCAAACCCAGGGCACGACGGCTTATTCCGGCGTCTCGGTGGGCGGGCTGAACTACAGCTTCGGCGGCGGCACAGCGCCGGTGGGCGTGGTCAGTGTCGGCGCTCCGGGGGCGGAACGGCGCATTCAGAACGTGGCCACGGGTCAGATCTCCCCGACGTCCACCGACGCGGTCAACGGCAGCCAGATGTATGCCGCCTATCAGATGATTTCCGAGAACTACCGGAAAGCTAATGCCGGTATCGCGGGCACGATGGCGGCGGTGAACATTCCGCAAGCAACCGGAGCCGGTAAAGCCCTCATCGGCGTGGGCATGGGCTACCGCGAGTCGGAGAGCGCGCTTGCTGTCGGCGGCTCGTACATGATGGAAAATGGCGTCACGACAATCAAGGGCACGCTGACCCTTGATAGCCAGAACAAGATGAGCGCCGGTATCGGCATCGGTTGGCAGTGGTAATTCCGTAAATCGCGGGCCGGAGATTTTCCCCGGCCCATTCTTTATACGCCCCTCCGGCTTCGTCCGGGGGGGCATTTTTTTGGGAAACGCAGTCATTCTGCGCATCGTCGTAGAATCCACACCGCGTGAAGTAAGCGGAGAATGACTTTTGAGTATGCGTAGAACATTGGCATGGCTGGCGCTGGCTTCCGGTTTGATCGGCGCCGGCATGATGGAGAGTTTGGCTCAACAACCGGCGGGGGCTGTGGCTGCGCCGAAAGGAATCGCTTCTGCGAAGAAGCCTGCCGCTCCCCAGGGACCCACCAAATTAGGAGAGCAACAGGTGGGCCGCGTGGCCGAGTCGCCATTGCCGGTGCAGCATGTCACGCAACTGGGCATCCAGCCGTGTATCGGCGTAATGGACAAGATGGCACGCGGAAACCTGAATCAGCACTACGAGGCGCAGTCGGCCTGGAACAAGGATGCGCCCGCCGAGCATGTGTTTCAGAGCGTGGTGGTCATGCATACCCCTCAAGGCATGCCGCAAGACGTCCTCGTCGCCCTGACGGCAACGCCGACTCCGAACGGCGCGTGTGACGGAGTGACCGTTCAGGTATTCCCGCTCGCCGTCGATTGTCAGAGCGTCAAAAAACAGATGGAGAACAACGGCAGCACATCGCGCCCGATCATCAATGCGCTGGTCGTGTTCGACAAAAACGGTCAGCGCATATTCCTGCTGCCAGGCATGGCCAACACCTGCATCGCGGTGGCGGTGGATTCGACTTATGGCGTACCGCCGAAGAAGTGATGGGGAAGTGGGCAGTTTCCTTTTTTAAAAATGGAGAAAGTTCATTATGAATAAAGGCCGCTTTTTCTTTCCGGTAATGCTGATTCTCGCGTTCGCGTTTGCGTTGCCGCACTCGGCGTTTGCACAGGCGCCGACCAATCAACCGGCAGCGGCAAAACCGGCGCAAATTGACCGTAACAGCATGCTGATGATGATTCGTTCAACCTTGCTGGCGCTCGATCATGCCAACAAGACCGGCAACTACACCGTGCTGCGCGATATAGGCTCACCGGCGTTCCAGAACAACACGGCGGCACGCCTGAGTGAGATATTCACCAAACAGCGAAATGAGCGCCTCAACCTGACCGGCGTTGCGGTACTTGAACCGAAAATGACGGTGCCGCCACAGATTGATGCGAACGGCATGATGCGGATGAGCGGAGTTTTCCAGATTGAACCCTCTCCACTGAAATTCGATCTGCTTTTTGTGGCGGAAGGCGGGCAGTGGCGGCTGTTCGGCTTGGGCGTTGATACCGGCCCAATCCCCGCACCGCCTGGTCGACCAGGCGCCAAGGAGCAACCAAATTCGGCAAGATGATAAAAATTCAAACTTCCACCATCTCGCCAAGCGCCGCATAGTAGATCGCGCAGCGGATGGGCAGGCCCTGATCGCTGAATAAGTCAGCGTAACGGGCCAGTTGTGGATGGTAGGTTTTCGCGTGTTCGGCGGGATTGGTTTCGGGGCGCGTGGTTTTGTAGTCGATGATCCAGCGCGTGCCGTTTTCGATGAAAGTGCGGTCGACAATGTTCATGCGTGTGCCGTCGCCGCCTGCTTTCTGCAAGGCGAGTTCCGCTGCGGCATCCTCGTGTTTGCCGAGCAGCCAGCGGCCTGTTTCGCTGGCCAGTGTTGTTTCGAGCAAGGCGGCGACGCGCGCTGCGCCTGTTGCCGCATCATGGCCGACGCAGCCCTGGCGCGTGAGCCAGAGTTCCATCGCGCCGCGCAGGCCGGTGACTCTTGTGGCCGGCCATGCGGCAATGCCTTCGTTGGCGATGATTTGCAGATAAAGGTGCGTCAAGATGCCGGCCAGCGCGTCAAGCGATTGACCGGAATTGTCCGTACCGGTTTCGGCTGCCTCGCTGGCAGACGCGCCGGAAACAGGCGTTGGCAGGTTGAGCGCGACCGGCGCGGCAACGCGCAGCAGCTTGGCAACGAAGGGCGTTGCCGGTTCGGCGGCGGGCGCAGGCGCAGCTGCGGTGAATTGATCCGCCAGCACCGGCCAGAGCAGGGAAAGGAAGGTGTTGGCCGGCGCGGCAAGTTCGTCTTTGCGGTTTTTGACAACACCGACCAGATGCAGGCGGCGAATTGCGCGTGTCGCGCCGACATAGAGCAGACGCGCGGCTTCGTTGGCGGCACGCGCTTTTTCCAATGCGCCGAGATAATCATAAGGGGTCATCTCGTTCCGCTGGCTGCGCTTTTTGAGCGGCGCGGCAATCAGATGTTCCGCGCTGCCATCGAGCGCCACTTCTTCCCAGCGCATCAGGGGCGAATCGTCGCCGCGTGGCGGACGGTGCAGCGCGGGCAAAATCACGGTATCGAATTCCAGCCCTTTCGATTTGTGCAGCGTCATGAACTGCAAGCTGCCATCCGCCAGGGCATCGGGCGTGCCGAACAGACGCGCCATTTCCGCGTCGAGTTCGTCGGGCGTGAAGCGGCCCGCCGCGTCGAGTTTGTCGACCAGCGCAAAGAAGGCTTCGCAGTCGGCAAGCTCAGTGGCGTTGGCGAGGCATGCGGGGCCGCCCAAGGCGAGCCACGCGCCCATCAGCCAGCGGGACGGCGGCTGCCGCCCCTGCTGAATCAGCGCGGCGGCAATGACAGCGCGTGTCCGCAGTAAACGTACCTGCCCATCGGCGGAAAGCCGCGCCACCTGTTCCGCATCGTTCACCAGCGACCAGATCGTCGCATCGAAATCAGCACCGGCCAGCGCGTGCAAATCGGCCAGCGTCAGCCCGCACCAGGGCGCTCGCAAAATCGCCAGCCAGTTCACGCGGTCGGCGCGATGATGCAGCGCCCGCGTCAGCGCCAGCAAATCCTGCACCGGCTGCCGCGCCGCGAGCGTCTCGATCTCGACAGCCGCGAAACGCAAATCGGGCCGCTGACGGCGGATGCGGGCCACTAGCGCGTCGAGATGCGCGCGCGCGCGAACGAGCACGGCAATTTGCTTTGCGTGGCCTCCAGCGCGTTCGGCGTCGATAATCGCCAGCAGCCGCTCTGCTTCAAGCGCGGCCTCATCCTCTCCCTCGCTCGCCACCAGCCCATGCGCGACCACGCCTGCCGAGGGCAGATCGGAGCGAGTGGCGGCAAACTTGCGGTAGGCGACCGCGCCGGCAGCCGCATCGTCTTGCCGCGGAAACGCGCCACGGAAACTCGCATTCACCCATTCGACCAGCGGCGCGCAAGCGCGATTGTTGCGGAACAAGCGCAGCCGTTCCAGCGGCACCCCGCCGATACCAGCGCGAGTCGCAGCCAGAAACAGGCCGACATCGGCTTTGCGAAAACGGTAAATCGACTGCATCGGGTCGCCGACCAGAAACAGGCTGCGCCCACCATCAGGCTGCCAGTCTGCCGTGAGGCGGCGCAGCAGTTCAACTTGATCCGGGCTGGTATCCTGAAATTCATCAACCAGCAAGTGACGGATGCGGTAGTCG
>JAISPO010000169.1 GCA_031274855.1 Zoogloeaceae bacterium
GACAAAGCCAAAACGGTTGCAACGGCGAGAACGGCTGAATTGAACATGACGCTAAACGAAACAGCGGATGCGTAGCCTAACTATAAGTTAGACGAACTGTCTTGAGGAGGTCAGTGTCATCTAACTCGTGACCACTGTCAATCTGCCTTGTAACAGTGGTTGTGTCTTCGATTAGGCAAACCTGAAATTTGGCCGATGGCTTTCCCTCTCCGTCATTCACGCATGCTTCTGGCGGGAATCTAGCGTCTTGTCTTGGTTGCGAAACGGAAAAATCAAAGCCACTGGATTCCCGCCAAAATCGCGCGGGAATGACGAATGCTAAAGCCTGTACCCTGTACCAGAGCCACTGAAACTCTCTCCCCGTCAAGGCTTAACAGGCATCGACAAAGCCTTGCCTGCGGCGCCTGCGTAGAACACTACCAGCTTGACAGGAACGTCGCCTACATTGCGTCCGTTGTGTGTCGTACCCACCACCTCGAATACTGCATCGCCGGCCTTGAGCCGGTTGACCGTGCCATCTTTCAGCGTGATTTCCAACTCGCCCTGCAACATGTAGGCAAAAGACGGCACTGAATGCTGATGCCAGCCGGTCTCTGCGCCTAAGGCGATCTCTACCTGCATCGCCGTCACTTCGGCCCTGCCTTCGGGGTAAGCCAAAGCCTTGCCATCCCAAGTGCTCTGCGCTTGAGCCAAGGGCTGCACCGTCACACCGGATGTGGTATCCAGCGCCCAGACGGAACACGCCGCCATCCACAGCCCTGCCAAACCCCATAGCCGCATATTCATGTTTTCTCCTAACGCTAACGATATTTGAATCTGTAACCCCATCCCCACCCCTGCCCTCCCCTTGAAGGGGAGGGTCAAAACCTGAAGGGCTCAAACCGGGTTGTCGATGTCGACAAACTGGCAGTCGAGGCCGAGTTTGTTTTGCAGATGCGCGGCGAGCGCCATGATGCCGAAGCGTTCGGTGGCGTGGTGGCCTGCGGCGATGTAGGGGATGCCGGATTCGCGGGCGAGATGCACGGTCTGTTCGGAAATTTCGCCACTGACAAAGCAGTCCGCGCCTGTTTGAATCGCCTGCTCGAAGTAGTCTTGAGCGCCGCCGCTGCACCAGGCCAGACGCGCGATCTGCCGTTCGCCATTGCCGATGAGCAGCGTGGCGCGGCCAAGCAGGGCTTCCAGTTGCGTGCCGAGTTGAGCGGCGTTGGCGGGGGCTGACAGGGTGCCGGTAAAACCAATGCCTTGATCGCCGAAGCGCCCATCAATCCGCCAACCGGCGCGGCGGGCGAGTTCGGCGTTGTTGCCCAATTCAGGATGGGCGTCAAGCGGCAGATGGTAGGCAAACAGATTGAGGTCGGCCCCCAAAATCGTCGCCAGCCGTCGGCGACGGATGCCGGTAACGCGGCTGTCATCGCTTTTCCAGAACCAGCCGTGGTGCACGAGCACAGCGTCGGCGCGGCGGCGGATGGCTTCATCGAGCAGCGCCTGACTGGCGGTGACGCCGCAAACCACTTGCCGCAACTCGGCGCGGCCTTCCACTTGCAGGCCGTTTGGGCAATAATCCTGAAAACGCGGCGCTTCCAGAAGATTGTCCATGTAGGCGCGTAATTCTTCGCGGTGCATGATCCTGCCTCCAAAAATTTCCAAGGCATTAGTGTAGACCTGTCATGAAACGACTCTGGCTCATTTTTGCGCAAACTGTCACAGTTTCCGTGGCTGCGCTGTTCGCCATCCAGACCCTCAAGCCGGAATGGCTGGCTTGGCATGAAAACAGCGGAGTCGCCGTGGTAACGGTCAAGGAAGCGGTGCCAGCGGGCGATGGGCGGCAGATTCTGTCTTATGCCGATGCCGCTCATCGCGCCGTGCCGTCCGTGGTGCATATTTACACGACGCAGGAAATTCGCGCCCCGCGCCATCCGCTCGCCAACGATCCGTTCTGGGGGCATTTCTTCGGCGACCGCGGCATGACCACCGAAAAACGGTCGGGGCTGGGCAGCGGCGTGGTGGTGTCGAGCGAAGGTTTCATTCTGACCAACAACCATGTCGTGGAGGCCGCCGACGAAATCGAGGTCGCCTGCAACGATGGGCGCAGATTCAAGGCCAAGGTCGTGGGCACCGATCCAGAGTCGGATCTGGCTGTCGTGCGCATTGCTGCCGATGCCCGCCTGCCATCAATTGCTTTCGGCAATGCCGACAACATTCACGTCGGCGATGTCGTGCTGGCCATCGGCAATCCGTTCGGCGTCGGCCAGACGGTAACGCACGGCATTGTCTCGGCGCTGGGCCGCAGCCATGTGGGCATCAATGCCTTCGAAAACTTCATCCAGACCGATGCGGCGGTCAATCCCGGCAACTCAGGCGGCGCGCTGGTCGACACCCACGGCAATCTGGTCGGCATCAACACCGCCATTTATTCGCAAAGCGGCGGTTCGATGGGGATCGGTTTCGCGATCCCGATTTCGCTGGCGCGCGACGTGATGGAGCAGATCATCAAGACGGGCAGCGTGACGCGGGGCTGGATCGGCGTCGAAGTTCAGGAAATCACGCCCGAATTGGCCGAGTCTTTCCGTATGCCCGACACGGAAGGCGCGCTGATTGCCGGTGTCGTGCGCGGCGGCCCTGCCGACAAGGCCGGTATCCGGCCCGGCGACGTGCTGCTGGCGATTGACGGCAAAGCGATCAGGAATACGGACAACATGCTGGAATTAATCGCCGGTCTGGAGCCGGGCCGTTCGGGGCGTATCACCGTGCGCCGCAACGGCGCGGAAATCGAGGTACAGGCGATTATCGGCAAGCGGCCCAAACCGCCGCGCGAGTAATCAGGACTCGTCCGGCAGGGGCTTGGGCCGCTTGCCGGTGAAGCGGGCAATCAGCAATCCCAACTCAAAAAGCAGGCACATCGGCACTGCCAGCATGAATTGCGAAGTCACGTCGGGCGGCGTCACGACGGCGGCAATGACAAAAGCGCCGACGATGGCGTAGGGGCGAAAGTCCGCGAGCTTTTCCAGACTGACAATGCCAAAACGCACCAGCACCACGACGACAACCGGCACTTCAAAGGTGACACCAAAGGCGATGAACATGGTCATCACGAAGTTCAGGTATTGCTCAATGTCCGGCGCGGGCGTGATGCTGGCGGGGGCAAACTGGGCAATGAATTTGAATACCGTGTTGAAAACGAAGAAGTAGGCGAAGGCCATGCCGGCCATGAAAAGCAGCGTCGAGACGACGATCAGCGGCAGCGCCAGTTTCTTCTCGTGATCGTAGAGGCCGGGCGCGACGAAGGCCCAAGCCTGATAAAGCACGAAAGGCAGCGCGAGCACGAAAGCCGCCAGCAGGGTGACTTTGATCGGCACCATGAAAGGCGTGACGACGCCGGTGGCGATCATTTTGGCGCCCGGCGGCAGCGTGGCGATCATGGGCAGCGCCAGAAAGTCGTAAACCTGAGCGGCCCAGGGCAGCAGACAGACAAACACGGCCAGCACAGCCCCCGCTGCCCACATCAAGCGGCTGCGCAACTCAATCAAATGGGAAATGAAAGTTTCCTGTACGTCGGCCATGTCAGGTCTTGGTCTCCTCAATCGGCTCGGCGGCGCTATCCGCCACCGCCGGAGGTTCGGTCTTGTCGGCAGTCACTTGGGCCATTGATTCATTGAGAGAGGTTTCGATGGACTTCAACTGCTCGCCAACCGAGGTTTCCATGCTTTTGGCCTGTTCGGCGACTTGCTGCTGAAGTTTTTTCAAATCTTCCAACTGCATTTCGCGCTGGATGTCGGCTTTGACATCGCCGACATAACGCTGCAAGCGGCCAAGCAGGTGACCGGCAGTGCGGGCGACGCGGGGCAGGCGTTCCGGCCCGATGACGATCAGCGCCACCACGGCAATGACGATGAGTTCAGTGAAGCTGACGTCGAACATGATGTGGAATCCTAACGAAACGAGCGGGCCGCGCCCGCTCGTTCACAAGCAGCGCAGGCCGCGATCAGACCTTTTCCTTCTGCGCCTCGCCGTCGATGGTATGACCGACCTGCTGGGCCGGATCGACCGGCGTATCGGCCGTCCCTTCCTTCATGCCTTCCTTGAAGCCCTTGACGGCCCCGCCCAGGTCCTGACCGATGTTGCGCAGCTTCTTGGTGCCGAAGATCAGCATCACGATCACCAGAACGATCAGCCAGTGCCATATGCTGAAAGAACCCATTTCCGTCTCCTATGTTCTTGGCAGCAGCCCCTTGAGAGGTTCGGGACCGCCGAGGATGTGTACGTGCAAATGATACACCTCCTGACAACCTATCCTGCCCGTGTTGATGATGGTGCGAAAGCCTTCATTAAGCCCCTGGGAGCGGGCCAGCTCGCCCGCTTTTGCCAGAATCCTGCCGAGCACCGCCTGATGGCTCATATCGGCCTCGTTGAGCGAAGCGATATGCTGCTTGGGGATAATCATGAAATGCACCGGCGCATGGGGGTGAATGTCGTGAAAAGCGAAAATTTCCTCGTCTTCGTAAATCTTCTTCGACGGAATTTCACCGCGGGCGATTTTGCAGAAAATGCAGTCGCTCATCACGTCCCCCGTGATTTCTTCTCGTCGATGCCGGAAATGCCCTCGCGGCGGCGGAATTCGACCATGATGTCGTCCACGCCGATGTCGAAATGCGTGAGCAGAATCAGGCTGTGGAACCAGAGGTCGCAAGTCTCCCTGACCAGATGCAGGCGGTCGCCGTCCTTGGCTGCCATGATGGTTTCGGCGGCTTCCTCGGCAACCTTTTTGCAAATGGCGTCAGTGCCTTTGGCATACAGGCTGGCGACATAGGAGGAGTCCGGCGGCGCTTCCCGGCGTTCGTTCAAGGTGGCTTGAACGCGATGGATGACTTCGATGTCGATCATTTGTATATCTCCTCAGGGTTCTTCAAAATCGGATCAGCGGCTGTCCAGCAAGCATTGTCCAGACGCTGGAAGAAACAACTCTTGCGGCCGGTGTGGCAGGCGATGCCGCCGGTCTGCTCAATTTTCAGCAACACGACATCGTTATCGCAATCCGTGCGAATTTCCACGACCTTCTGGAAGTGCCCGGACTCTTCGCCTTTGTGCCAGAGCTTGCGCCGCGAGCGCGACCAATAAACCGCCTGACCGAGCGCCGCTGTTTTTTCCAGCGCCTCGCGGTTCGCCCAGGCGAACATCAAGACCTCGCCGCTGGCGGCGTCCTGGGCGATCACGGGCGTCAGCCCCTGCTCATCCCATTTAATTTCGTCCAGCCATTTGCCGGTCATAGTCTCACCTCAATGCCGCGGCTTCTCATGTATTCCTTGGCTTGGCGCACAGTGTATTCGCCGTAATGGAAAATGCTGGCCGCCAGCACCGCGTCCGCCTTGCCTTGCTGCACGCCGTCGGCCAGATGTTGCAGGTTGCCCGCGCCACCGCTGGCGATGACCGGCACGGTCACGGCCTCCGCGACCCTGCGCGTCAGTTCGAGATCGAAACCGTTTTTGGTGCCGTCTCGATCCATGCTGGTCAGCAATATTTCACCGGCGCCGCGCCGAACAACTTCCCGCGCCCATTCGATGACATCCAGCCCCGCGTTCCTGCGCCCGCCGTGAGTGAAAACCTCCCACTTGTCCGGGCCGGTTTGTTTCGCGTCGATGGCGACGACGATACATTGCGCGCCGACCTTGCTGGAGGCTTCTTCAATGAGATCGGGATTGTTGACGGCGGCGGTGTTTATGCCCACTTTGTCGGCACCGGCATTGAGCAGGCGGCGCACATCCTCGACCTTGCGCACGCCGCCGCCCACCGTCAGCGGAATGAACACCTGCGCGGCGCAGGCTTCGACGATATGCAGAATGGTGTCGCGGTCTTCGTGAGTGGCGGTGATGTCCAGAAAGGTAATTTCATCAGCGCCCTGTTCGTCATAGCGGCGCGCGATTTCGACGGGATCGCCGGCATCGCGCAGGCTGACGAAATTGACGCCCTTGACGACACGTCCGGCATTGACATCAAGACAGGGAATAATGCGTTTGGCGAGCATGATGGAAGGATAGTCAGGTTATTGGAGGGAAAGCCTGTCGGCTTCGGCTTGCGCTTTTTTGAATTCGAGTTTGCCTTCGTAAATGGCACGGCCGGTGATCGCGCCCATGATGCCTTCGCCCTGAACGGCGCACAAATCCTTGATGTCCTCAAGGCTGGCGATGCCGCCGGAGGCAATGACCGGAATGCGCAGCGACTGGGCAAGCCTGACTGTCGCTTCGGTATTGACGCCGGTCATCATGCCGTCGCGGCCGATGTCGGTATAGATGACGGCTTCAACGCCGTAATCCTCGAACTTGCGGGCAAGATCAATCACATCATGGCCGGTCATTTTCGACCAGCCATCGACCGCGACCTTGCCGTCCTTGGCGTCGAGGCCGACGATGATGTGGCCGGGGAAAGCCGTGCAGGCGTCATGCAGAAAACCCGGATTGCGGACTGCCGCCGTGCCGATGATGACATAGCTGATGCCATCGTCGAGGCAACGCTCAATGGTGTCGAGATCGCGGATGCCGCCGCCGAGCTGCACCGGAATCCGGTCGCCGATTTCAGCCAGAATGGACTTGATGGCCGATTCGTTTTTCGGCTTACCGGCAAACGCACCGTTGAGGTCAACAAGATGCAGGCGGCGCGCGCCCTGATCCAGCCAATGGCGGGCCATCGCGGCGGGGTCTTCGGAGAACACCGTGACATCGTCCATTGCGCCCTGTTTAAGGCGCACGCAATGTCCGTCTTTCAGGTCAATCGCGGGAATCAGCAGCATAGTCGTAAGGGGTAAATGTCAGAAGTGGTCGCGCGGAACATCAGCCTTGCCAGCGCATGAAATTGCCAAGTAACTGTAATCCGGCCTGTGAGCTTTTTTCGGGATGGAACTGGACGGCGAAGATGTTAGCGCGGGCCACGGCACTGGTAAAGGGGATGCCGTAACGGGTAGAACCGGCAATGGCGGCGGGGTCATCCGGCTCGACGTGGTAACTATGGACGAAATAGAAGCGGGAACCGTCGGCAATGCCCTGCCAGAGCGGATGCGCTCCGGTTTGGGCGACTTCGTTCCAGCCCATATGCGGTACTTTAAGGCCATGCGCCAGCGTTTCGGCGGCGGGAAACCGGCGAACCTGTCCGGGCAGAATGCCAAGACCGGCGGCATCCCCTTCCTCGCTATGCTCGAACAGCATTTGTAAACCGATGCAAATGCCGAGCAGCGGTTTGGCCGCCGCCGCGTCGAGCACCGCCTGACGCAAGCCGCAAGCCGCCAACTGCGCCATGCAGTCGGGCATCGCGCCCTGCCCCGGCACCACGATACGATCGGCGCGGGCAAGCTCACGGGGATCAGCAGTCACGACAACGCTATCCCTTGGGGCGACATGCTCAATGGCTTTGGCGACGGAACGCAGATTGCCCATGCCGTAATCAACGACGGCGACAACACTCATGATCGACTTAGAGGCTGCCTTTCGTCGATGGCACGCCGCCAACGCGCGAATCGGCCTCGGCGGCCATGCGCAAGGCGCGGCCAAAAGCCTTGAACACCGTTTCCGACTGGTGGTGGGCGTTATCGCCGCGCAGCGTGTCGATGTGCAAGGTAATGGCGGCATGGTTCACCAGCCCCTGGAAGAACTCCCGCACCAGATCGACATCGAACTCGCCGATGGTGCCGCGCGTAAACGGCACGGCAAACACCAGTCCGGGACGGCCCGACAAATCGACCACGGCGCGCGACAGAGCTTCATCGAGCGGCACATAAGCATAACCGTAGCGGCGCACGCCCTTCTTGTCGCCAAGCGCCTTGGCGAGCGCCTGCCCGATGGTGATGCCGATATCTTCGACGGTGTGATGCGCGTCGATGTGCAGATCCCCCTGCGCCTCGACGGTCAGGTCGATCATGCCGTGACGGGCGATTTGGTCGAGCATGTGATCAAGGAAACCGACGCCGGTGGCGAGCTTGGACTTCCCGCTGCCATCGAGATCGAGCTTGACCCGGATACGGGTTTCGAGCGTGTTCCGTTCAACTTCGGCGCTACGCATGGGTGGAAGAACTTGGGCGAATGAAAACGGGGCCATGATACCATCATGGCACCGCATTCTTCATACTCTATCGTAACTCCCATGAGCCGCTACTGGAGCGAAACCGCGCGATCCCTCACCCCCTATGTGCCGGGTGAGCAACCGAAACTGAGCAATCTCGTCAAGCTCAACACCAACGAGAACCCTTACGGGCCGTCGCCGAAGGCGCTTGCCGCCATCCGCAACGCGACCAATGAGGATTTGCGCCTCTATCCCGATCCCGAAGGTTCCCGCCTGAGAGCGGCCATTGCCGCCAACTTCGGCAACATCGCGCCGGAGCAGGTTTTTGTCGGCAACAGTTCCGATGAAGTGCTGGCCCATGTTTTCCTCGCCCTGCTCAAGCACGGGCAGCCCGTTCTCTTTCCCGATATCACCTACAGCTTCTATCCGGTCTATTGCCAGCGTTACGGCATCGCTTACGAAACCATCCCGCTGACTGATCGCTTTGAAATCCGGCGTGACGATTATTTACGCGCCAATGGCGGCATCATCTTCCCCAACCCGAACGCCCCGACCGGACGGGCGCTGCCCCTGACCGATATCCGGCACATCGCCGCCCGCAATCCCGATTCGGTCGTCGTCATCGACGAGGCTTATGTGGACTTCGGCGCGGAATCGGCGATTGCGCTGGTCAACGAATATCCGAATTTGCTGGCCGTGCACACCCTCTCCAAATCCCGCTCGCTGGCCGGTTTGCGCGTCGGCTACGCCATCGGCGACGCCCAACTGATCGAGGGACTGAGCCGCGTCAAAAACAGCTTCAACTCCTACCCGCTCGACCGCCTTGCCTTAGCGGGCGCCTGCGCCGCCATCGAAGACCGCGAATGGTTTGAACGCACGCGGCAAGCCGTCATCCAAACCCGCGGACGCCTGACCGCCGATCTGGAAAACCTCGGCTTCGAGGTCATCCCCTCCACCGCCAACTTCATCTTCACCCGCCACCCCCGCCACGACGCCGCCGAGCTTGCCCAACAACTCCGCCGCCGCAACATCATCGTCCGCCACTTCCGCCAACCGCGCATCGAGCAATACCTGCGGATCACCATCGGCACTCAAGAACAATGCAATCTGCTGGTCGCGGCGTTCAGGGAAATCGTTCTGTAGATTTCATGCTACAGATAAGCCCGTAACGGCATTCAGGGAAAGCACCAAACCAGCAGGAGGCATAGGCGCTTGCTTCCTCGCCCTTCCCGCAGTAATATTCTAGCCACCGTCTAGCCATAAATGGAATTCCCCATGCGTCAAGTTGCCTTATTCGAAGCCAAGAACAAGTTAAGCGGACTGCTCGATCAGGTGGCCACTGGCGAGGAGTTTCTTATCACCCGCCACGGCAAGGCTGTCGCGCGCTTGGCCCCTGTTACCCCTACGTTTGATCGCGCCAAAGCCAAGCAGGCGGCTAAGGCGCTACTGGAAGCCCGCAAGGGTGTCACGTTGGGCGGCTTGTCCATCAAGGAATTGGTTAACGAGGGGCGTCCATGACCTTCGTCGTCGATAGCTCGGTAGCGCTGACTTGGTGCTTTGAGGACGAAGCGACTCCAACTGCGGATGCTCTGCTGGCGCAACTGACTGATGGCGGCGCATTTGCCCCGTCATTGTGGCCGCTGGAAGTGCTTAATGTCCTGATGACGGCGCAGCGGCGCGGGCGCATGACACCGGAGGCTCGGCGGGATCGGATCGCGTTTCTCCGTGGATTGCCGATCACCCTCGACACGGAAACCGCCGCGCAGACGTGGACGGCAAGCAACCGGCTCGCCGAGCGGTATGGCCTCACGCTTTATGACGCCGCCTATCTTGAACTGGCACAGCGACTCGACTTGCCGCTGGCAACGCTTGATGCCGACTTGCGCACAGCAGCAAGCGCCCTGGGCGTGCCGCTGCTGGGTATACCCAGTAACTAAACTCATGCGCCCATGACTGAAAAATCTCGCCGATTCCGCATCAAAAAACCCGCCATTTTTGACGTGAATGGCGTAATGGGCATGTTTGACATCGGGCCCAAGGCTGCGCTTGCGGTTGTCATCATGGCGTTTGCTGCCGTGGCTGTTGTGATGATGTTCTTCATTCGCTCGGCGCCGCCGACTTCAATCACCATCAGCACCGGCCCCGAGGATGGCGTGTTTTATCGTCAGGCGCAGAGGTATGCTGCGCATTTGAAAGAAAACGGAGTAACGCTGAAGATCGTGACTTCGGCGGGTTTGTATGAAAACTTGCAGAAGCTGGAAGACCCGAAGTCGGGTGTTGATCTGGCCTTTGTTCAGGGAGGAATGGAACCGGAAAATCCGGACGCGCTCATGTCGCTGGGTAGCGTTTCACATCAGCCGATTATGATTTTTTATCTGGGTAAGCTGAAGCTGCTTTCGGATTTGAAGGGCAAGAAAGTCTCTATTGGCCCTGCGGGTAGCGGGACGAATCAACTGGCACTGACGCTGTTGGCCGCCAATGGAATCAAGACGGAAGAAAATGCCGATCTGTTGAATATGGATTCAACCGAGGCGATCACGGCGCTCCGTAAAAATAAAATCGCGGCGGCTTTCGTTATGAGCGAATCAGCTTCGAGCGGTGACTTGCGGACGCTGATGCGCGATCCGAACATTCATTTTTACAGCTTCAGGCAGGTTGATGCCTACGCCCGCAAACTTGACTATCTCGATCCGCTGATTTTGCCTAAAGGCGCGATTGATCTGGGCGCGAATTTGCCCGCGCAGGACATCAATTTATTGGGGCCGATGATAGAGCTTGCGGCGAAGGATAATTTGCATCCCGCGATTTCGGACTTGATTCTTGAGGCGGCGACGAAAGTTCATTCGCGCCCCGGCATCTTTCAGCCACGCAACAAATTCCCGATGCTGGTCGAACACTCGATTCCTGTCAGTACGGATGCCGCCCGTTATTACCAATCGGGAAAATCGTTTCTGTACCGGTACTTTCCCTACTGGCTGGCCAGCTTGTTGAACCGCATTCTGGTTGTCTTTCTGCCTGCGGTTTTGATTCTCATTCCGTTGACGCGCATGGTTCCGGCGGTGCTGCGCTGGCACGCGCAGATAAAAATCTTTCAGAGTTATCGTGAACTGTTGAGCTTGGAACAGGCGCTGGCTGAAGAAAAAAATCCGCTCGAGAAAAAAGACCTGCACACCGAACTTGATCGTCTCGAAAAAGAAGTCGAGCAGATGCGGGTCAAGGGACGATTCGCCAATCAGCTATACATGCTTCGGTCTCACATTGACTATGTTCGTCGAGAGCGAATGCAGTGAACTACAACCCCAGTTCTGAATGCGACCCAAGCCGGACAAGCTGTAATGTGTTCGCATCGGACTTCCTGTAGATCAGCACAAAATCCGGCTTCACATGGCAATCCCGATAGTCGGTCCAGTCGCCAGAGAGCGCATGATCGCGGTGGCGCGGTTCCAGCGGTACATCATTGGCAAGCGCCTCAATGACCGATACGAAGTCAGCTTCCAGCGTCGTGCGGTACTGGCCTTTTTTCTCGCGCTTGTAGTCGCGCTTGAACTGCCCAAAACGTTCAATCGTCCGCATTCAGATCAGCCATCAAGTCGGCTACCGTAGCGAAACGCTTGCCTTTCCCTTCGCGGGCTTCCTTCATTGCCCTGATCGTCGTCTCGTTCGGAATCAGCGGCTCAAACGGCAGCTCTTTTTCACGCGCAACGCGGGTTAGCATGAGCCGCACGGCATCGGACACGGTAAGCCCAATCGCGGCCAGCACTGCCGCAGCTTCGGCCTTCACGTTCCCATCGATGCGAGTTTGTACAAGTTGATTTGCAGCCATCGGTTTCCCTGTCAAAATTGAATTACGTTGTAATTCAATTTTGACACCTTGGATTCTGCGACTACGCTTCGCTCCGCGCAGAATGACGACGAGATACTTTCATGCCTACCGCATTGCGCTGGCTTCGAGTATCTTGACTGAGTGAGGGATAGAGTGCTTGTCGCCGTAAGGCTCGAACGAAAGCGTATGGGTTTTTGCGTCCCATGAAAAATCGGAACTTGGCGCGCAACATGCCTCGCCTTGCTGCCGGATGAAGTCCGGAATTTTTTCCGGGGGAACCTCGGCCAAGCGTAATTCCAGTTGCAGCCGGACCAATCTCAGATAGACGCTGCCGTTATGGTGTCCACCTATGTATTTATCATAGTCAGGGGAACCGGCTGAAAACAATATTATTTTACCGGTCGGGTTGTAAACCCAATTTATTCCAGGCTTCGACAGGTTCTCGGACAGCGCCAACGCCTTGTCGCGCCGTTCAAGATAATCCTGCCAAGGCAGGTCAGCCAATTTGAACCAAGGATTGAGAAGGAGAAAGTAGCGATTCGCTGTCGCATTGGGGAGAAACAGCGGTGTATTGAGGTTGAAGAAAACCGCCCTGGCCTCTTTGGGTAGACCGGAAATCGTAACCCTGAATTCCCCCTCCAACGCTGGGCGAAAGCTATATTGCTCATGCGTCAGCGGAGTCAGCCATTCCCGCCATTGCTTCTCTTGCCCTTCCAAGCGGATAACCGGCGACGATAACAGGAAGCTCAACCCCCGAGCATCCCGCCAAGCCAGCCCCCCCAACGCAACCATGCTGTCGAAGAGACGGCCCTTGTTCTCAAGCCAGAGACGCCAGAAGGCCATGTCTTTTTCAAAAAAGATCAGCCCTGCTTTTTCATTTCCGGTCGCCATATCCAACATCGCCTGCGCCATCAGGGCTTTTTGTGCCTGCATTAGCTGACGATATCCGTCTAGGGAAAACTGTGCGTCCAGCGACCACTGAACGGCATAGCGGGGAAGCCCTTGCATCATGCGATACCGCTGGATCAATGTCGCATTAGCGGCCAGTGTCTTTTCGAGGCGGTCTTTCTGCCCACGCAGGCAACTCAGATAATCGGCTTTGCCACCGAATTCACAATCAAAGGGGGGCTCTGTTTCCCGCCATTGCAATGTTTTTCTTCCTTCGAGACGTTTTCGTGTCCGCGCCGTCTCCTGATTTTCTCCTACCTTGACGTTATCAATATCGCTTCGCCCGGCCTCAAACATATCCTGTCCTTCGGGCGCGTCGAAACCCGCCATCGCCACAAAGATATTTTCCCGATCCGGCACATCGGCAGGTTTTACTGCAAGCAGCGCTTGCGCCTCTTCGCTCAAAGGTTCGTCACGGTGACTAATCAGCACCAGCAACACCGTAACAATAATAATCAACGCCCAATTCACGATCTTTTTCTCCTTGGGCGGCTGGCAACTACTCTTTCAACCGCAATTCAGCCGCGCGGGCATGGGCGGTCAAGCCTTCGCCGTGGGCCAGCGTGGTGGCGATGGGGCCGAGGGTTTGGGCGCCGGTGGGGGAGACTTCGATGAGGCTGCTGCGTTTCTGGAAATCGTAGACACCGAGCGGGCTGGAGAAGCGGGCGGAACGGGAAGTGGGCAGGACGTGGTTGGGGCCGGCGCAGTAGTCACCGAGGGATTCGGAGGCGTAGTGGCCGATGAAAATGGCGCCGGCGTGACGGATTTTGTCGAGCAGCGTGCGCGGCTGCTGTACCGAGAGTTCAAGGTGTTCAGGGGCGATGCGGTTGGCCAGCGCGCAGGCTTCGTTGAGGTCGTGGACTTCGATTAACGCGCCCCGGCCTGCGAGGGAGGCGGCGATGGTTTCTCTGCGCGGCATGGTGGGCAACAGCTTTTCAATCGAGGCGGCGACGCGATCGAGAAAGGCGGCATCGGGGCAGAGCAGGATGGATTGCGCGAGTTCGTCGTGTTCGGCTTGCGCGAACAGGTCGATGGCGACCCAATCGGGGTCGCCGGAGCCGTCGGCAATAATCAGCACTTCGGAAGGACCGGCCACCATGTCAATGCCGACGGCGCCGAAGACGCGCCGCTTGGCGCTGGCGACATAGGCATTGCCCGGGCCGACGATTTTGTCCACCTGCGGAATGGTTTGTGTGCCGTAGGCGAGCGCGGCAATGGCCTGAGCGCCGCCGATGGTGAAGACACGGTCGACACCGGCCAGATGGGCAGCGGCCATGACCAGCTCATTTTTCTGACCATGCGGCGTAGGCACGGCCATGATGAGTTCCTTGACACCGGCGACCTTGGCCGGAATCGCGTTCATCAGCACGGAGCTTGGATAGGCGGCTTTTCCGCCGGGCACGTAGAGGCCGACGCGATCAAGCGGCGTCACCTTCTGGCCGAGGCGGGTGCC
>JAISPO010000011.1 GCA_031274855.1 Zoogloeaceae bacterium
CCGTAGCGGACGCGCATCAGGCGGCTGACTTGGAGGCCGACGGCTTCGAACATGCGGCGGACTTCGCGGTTGCGGCCTTCGGAAAGGGTGACGTTGTACCAGCGGTTCGCGCCCTCCCCGCCTGCTTCGGCGATGCGGTTGAATTTGGCCGGGCCGTCTTCGAGTTCAATGCCGGTTTGCAATTTTTCCAGCGCATCGGGCGTCGGCTCGCCGAGCACGCGGACGGCGTATTCGCGTTCCAGTTCGTAGCTCGGGTGCATCAGGCGATTGGCGAGTTCGCCGCTGCTGGTGAACAGCATGAGTCCGCAGGAGTTGAAGTCGAGGCGGCCCACGGCGATCCAGCGGCCATTGTTGATGCGCGGCAGCTTTTCAAATACGGCGGGACGGCCTTCGGGATCGTCGCGCGAGACGATTTCGCCTTCCGGCTTGTGATAGATCAGCACGCGGGGTAAGCGGCTGCCGCCCACTTTCAACTGGATCAGGCGGCCATTGAGACGAACTTTGTCGTCGGGGCCGATGCGTTGACCGACATGCGCAGTTTCGCCATTGACGCTGATACGTCCGGCGGCAATCCATTCTTCGATTTCCCTGCGCGCGCCATGACCGGCATCGGCAAGCGCCTTTTGCAGCTTGATGGTTTCGCCTGCCGGCGCAGCCGCCCGCGTTCTGCGGGCAGCGGGGTCAGCTTTCGGTTTGCTCGGTGGCCGCAGCGGGCTGTTCTTCCGGCGTGGCGATTTCGATGGTTTCGTGTGGTTCGGCAAGATTCATTACCCGTTCAATTTCGGTCAGCGGCGGCAGTTCGGACAAACTGCGCAGCCCCAAGTCGTCAAGAAACTTTTTGGTCGTTGCGTACAGCGCCGGACGTCCGGGCGTGTCCCGATGGCCGACGATGTCGACCCAGCCACGCGCTTCCAGCGTTTTTAACACATTGGGCGAAACGACAACGCCGCGAATGTCCTCAATATCGCCACGGCTGACCGGCTGCCGGTAGGCGATGATGGCCAGCGTTTCCAGCGCGGCGCGCGAATAGCGCGGCGGTCTTTCGTTTTTGAGGCGGTCGAGAAAGCCCTGATATTCGGGACGGGTCTGGAAGCGCCAGCCGGTCGCCAGTTGCACCAGTTCGACGCCGCGATTGGCCCAGTCGCGCTTCAAGTCGTCGAGCAGCGCGCGCCAGGTGTCGTCGTCGAATTCCTC
This sequence comes from Zoogloeaceae bacterium, assembly GCA_031274855.1. Lineage (GTDB taxonomy): Bacteria > Pseudomonadota > Gammaproteobacteria > Burkholderiales > Rhodocyclaceae > Fen-999. Next base: position 1,195 of record JAISPO010000011.1, read on the forward strand.
GTCGAACAGTTTTTTCAACTCAGGCAGAGGCATCGCCTCGCTGGCCGCCAGCAAGGCCGTTTCGAGGACGACTTTGAAATCTTCAGGCTTGTAGAGCGGGATCATTGTTCGCTTCGGCTGATTTGATGTAAATGGGGGCCAGAGCCTCGCTCTGGGTAATCTCGACCAGTTTTTCACGCGCCAATTCGAGAATGGCAAGGAAGCTGACCACCAGCGCGGCAATGCCCGCCTCAGTGTCAAACAGCTTCTCGAACACGACATAGCCGCGCCCTTGCAGACGGCGCATGATGGCAGTCATGTACTCGCGCACCGAGAGTTCTTCGCGGTGAATTTTGTGATGGGCGCGAACCTTGGCCTGCTTCATCAGGGACAGCCACGCCACTTGCAAGTCGTGCAGGGAAACTTCCGGCAGGCGCTCGGCTACTTGATCGGTAATCCAGATGCTGACCCATTCGTAATCGCGGTTGGCCTGCGGCAGCTCGTCGATTTTGGCGGCGGCCAGCTTCATGCGCTCGTATTCGAGCAGGCGGCGCACCAGCTCGGCGCGCGGGTCTTCCGGCTCGCCGTTTTCGGCCTTGGGCGGACGCGGCAGCAACATGCGCGATTTGATTTCGAGCAGCATGGCCGCCATCAGCAGATACTCGGCAGCCAGTTCGAGATTGCGTTTGCGCATACTCTCGACGTATTCCAGATATTGCGCCGTCAGCGGCGCCATCGGGATATCCAGAATATTGACGTTCGCCTTGCGGATCAAATACAGCAGCAGATCGAGCGGCCCCTCGAAGGCGTCGAGATAAATTTCCAGCGCATCCGGCGGAATGTAGAGGTCGCGCGGCAGCGCCGGTAGCGGCTCCCCGTAGACCTTCGGCTGATGCGGCTCAACGGCCTGATTGGCGGCTGCGGAAATTTCGCTCATAGGTAATGGAGGCCGATGGCCTCGCGCACGTCGCGCATGGTTTCCTGCGCCAGCTTGCGCGCTTTTTCGCAACCGTCAGCGATGATGTTGCGCACCAGTTGCGGGTCTTCCTCGTACATGCGGGCGCGTTCCCGCATCGGCTCCTGTTCGGCCAGCACCGCGTCAATGATCGGCTGCTTGCATTCGATGCAGCCGATGCCCGCCGAGCGGCAGCCTTGCTGCACCCAGTTCTTGATTTCGTCGCCCGAATAAATCTCGTGGAACTGCCAGACCGGACACTTCGCCGGATCACCGGCATCGGTGCGGCGCACCCGTTGCGGGTCGGTCTGCATGGTGCGAATTTTCTTGCGGACAGACTCGACATCCTCGCGCAGCGCAATGGTATTGCCGTAGGACTTGGACATCTTCTGGCCGTCCAGCCCGGGCGAACGCGCCGCATCGGTCAGCATCGCTTCAGGCTCAACCAGAATCATTTTGCCGCTGCCTTCAAGATAGCCGAACAGCCGCTCGCGGTCGCCCAAAGCCAGACTCTGCGCCTCGTTGAGCAGCGCGTGGGCCTGCTCGAGCGCGTCATCATCGCCCTTTTCCTGATAGCGGTTGCGCAGCTCCTCATAGAGCTTGGCGCGTTTGCTGCCCAGCTTCTTGATCGAATCCCTCGCCTTCTCCTCGAAGCCGGGTTCGCGGCCATACATGTGATTGAAGCGGCGGGCGATTTCACGCGCGAATTCCAGATGCGGAATTTGATCCTCGCCGACCGGCACGCGATTGGCGCGATAGATCAGGATGTCGGCGGCCTGCAACAACGGATAGCCGAGGAAGCCGTAAGTGGTCAGATCTTTGTGGTTCAGCTTCTCCTGCTGCTCCTTGTAAGTCGGCACCCGTTCGAGCCAGCCCAGCGGCGTCGTCATCGACAGCAGCAAATGCAACTCGGCATGTTCAGGCACGCGCGACTGAATGAACAAAGTCGCTTGCGCAGGATCCACCCCCGCCGCCAGCCAGTCGATCACCATGTCCCAAGTGCTCTGGGCAATCGTTTCCGTCTCGTCATAGGAAGTCGTCAGCGCGTGCCAATCGGCCACGAAAAACAGACAGGGATACTCATGCTGGAGCTTGACCCAGTTGGCCAACACACCGTGGTAATGCCCAAGATGAAGGCGGCCCGTGGGCCTCATGCCGGAGAGGATTTTTTCAGCGTACATGGTCAAAAGGCGAAAACCGCCCTGATGAGGGAAAGAAATATGCCCATCAACGGCAACAGCCAGAAGTCCAGCAGCCCCGTAAACAACAGCAGCAACAGAATGGGAAAACCGTAGGGTTCGAGCCGCGCGAATTTCACCGCCATGGGCATCGGCAACAGGCTGACCGCGATACGGCCACCATCGAGCGGCGGCAAGGGCAACAGGTTGAGCAACATCAACACCGTGTTGATACTGATACCGATACGGGCCATTTCGCCAAGCGGCTGGCGGTAATCGTTTTCCGGCATCAAAATGGCCAGCTTCAGCAACAAGGCCCAGCCCAGCGCCATGAGCAGATTTGCCGCAGGGCCGGCGGCGGCCACCCAGAGCATGTCCTGCTTGGGACGGCGCAATCTGCCGAAATCAACCGGCACCGGCTTGGCCCAGCCGAACAGAATGCCCGCCCCCGCCGCCTTGCTGGCAAGCAGAATCAGGATGGGTACCAGAATCGTCCCGATCGGATCGATGTGCTTGATCGGATTGAGCGTAATCCGCCCTGCCTGCCAAGCGGTCGGGTCGCCGAAATGCCGCGCGACATAGCCGTGAGCCGCCTCGTGCAAAGTAATGGCAAAAATGACCGGAATGGCGTAAATCGCCAGCGTCTGAATAATCGTATCCATAGGAAGCGGGGGATTTTACCCTACAGCTTCAGTCTGCAATACG
>JAISPO010000040.1 GCA_031274855.1 Zoogloeaceae bacterium
CGCGAAAAAATCAAACTGGAATCGACCGCCGGTACGGGTCACTTCTACACCACCAACAAGAACAAGCGCACCACGCCCGAAAAGCTGGAGTTCATGAAGTACGACCCGAAAGCGCGCAAGCACGTCCTCTACAAGGAAGTGAAGCTGAAGTAATCCTTCGCTTCCCTGCTTCGCAAAAAAAGCCCGCTGCATGCGGGCTTTTTTATTCACGATGATATTGAAGGGACGACCAACGAGATCAAACTCGAACCAGCTCGACCAGTGGTTCGAATGAAAACAAAGCAGGCCTACGGCCTGACGGGGCCTCAAGCATATGGAGAAGGCCACGCTCGTACAAAATCCTTGTGATACGTGCAGCGCTTGCTGCCTGGATGCCACTTTCTCGTATGAAACGGCTATTCCAAAAGACTGGGTTGGTGAATACATAGTCGAGCGCCTGGAGGCTCCATTTGGAAGCCAAGGCGTCGCTGAACTCCTGTTTCATACGCTCATATAGTTGCCTAATATTTTCTGCGACCGCCAAGTTTCTAAAGGCTTGTTTTTCGACAGCCTCAAGGAAAAACTCACACCAACTGGTCCAGTTTCCAGACGCGGAAACTTCACGCATCAAGTCAATGTAGTGATCCTTGTTTTCTTCAAAGAATCCGCTGATATAGAAATACGGCGCTGAAATAATTTTTGCTTGCCATAGAAGCAAGGTGATCAACATCCTTCCAATACGGCCATTCCCATCTTTAAACGGGTGCAAGGCTTCAAACTCGACATGCGATATGGCGGTTTTGATGAGTGGAACATTGTCGTTGTTGGCGATGTAATCGAATAAAGAGTCCAGTCCTGATTGCAATCGCTCGGGGCTGATCGGCACAAATAATATTTTTCGGCGTGATCGATCGGCAAGATAGTTTTGTTCGGTCTTGAACTGTCCCGGTGACTCAGCCGCTCCGCGCCCAAAGGATAAGAGTGTCTGATGGGCGGTACGAAGTAGGTATTGCGTAAGAGGCTGCCCAGATCCGATAGCGTCTTGAGCCCCTCGAAGTGCTTGCTGATATAGGAACGTTTCAATCACTTCAGCACGTGTTTCACTGACGATCGATCCATCGCCAAGGTTTGCTTCGTATCTTAGGATCTCATCAATCGTGCTGATAGTTCCTTCCATGCGAGAGGAGATGACAGCTTCTTGGCTGCGTAAAGGGCGGAGAAAAATCTCGCTGTTGTGCATCCCTTTAAGCATCTGGTCATAGCGCGCGAGCGCGTCTGTCGCCTTAACCAATTGAGGAAGCAGTCGCTGATAGTCTAACGATGCGGGTGGAAATTGATCGTAGTGGTACTGAACGGCATCAGAGTCATCAAGCGCTGGGGGAACGGGCATGCTGGTTTGTTCCTCTTCTATAGGAATTGGCAAAAAAATAGTGGCAACCGTGCTAGTCGCTAAGTTAGACTAATCAAGGTGATTTGTCTATAACTTTTCATGCTATTTTATTGACAAAAAACTAGCCATGTAAAGGTTCTAGGCAATGGAAACCGGCCCACATAACCGATATAGCGGTAGGCCGAACAATGACCTGCTTTTTTGATTTGTTCATTCATACGAACGTGAGTCACTGTGGCCTGCTGGAAAGTACCCCCGACACAGTGCGTTTCTACCGCTTCTCTCGTCGCTACCGTGCGGTACCTGATCCACGGCGGTACTGTCCTTGCCAAATGCGACCCAAATGGAGTCAACCTACTGTTCTGTATAGCATCTCAGCTCTACGTGATTTACACAAAGGGCTTGACACCATCAATTTTTATTACTTCACCAGCCGCACTTCCCGCTGCGGGAAGGGAATTTCGATGCCGGCGGTTTTGAAGGCTTGCCAGATGCCGAGGTTGATGTCGGAGCGGAGTTGCTGTAGCCCTTTGTGGGGGTCTGCGACCCAGAAGCCGAGTTCAAGATTGATGCCGGAATCGGCGAAGGCCATGACGAAGGCTTGGGCGGCGGGTTCGGCGAGAACGCGCGGCTGCTGGCGGGCGGTTTTGACCATCAGCGCCATTGCCTGTTCGAGATCGGCGCCGTAGGCGACCTGCGCGGGCAGGGCAACCCGGATGCGCGAATCCGAGAAGGATTCGTTTTGCACCACCGAGCCGACCAGTACTTCGTTGGGCACAATCGACTCGACTCCGCTGCCGCCCTTGAGCACGGTGTAACGCGTGGTGATGCGCGTGACTTGACCGCGCTCGCTGCCGACCGAAATGATGTTGCCGATGCGAATCGAGCGATCCAGCAGGATGATGAAGCCCGATACGTAATTGGCGGCGATTTTTTGCAGGCCGAAGCCGAGGCCGACGCCAAGCGCGCCGCCGAACACTGACAGCGCGGTCGGGTCTATGCCGACTACCGGCAGGGCAATCAGCACGGCGATGACGATCAGCGCCGCCTTGACGAGCCGCGCGAAAACGATACGCAGATTGGAGTTGAGGCCGGACGCTGCCATGAGGCGGTTTTCGATCGCGCTGCTTATCCAGAGCGCCAGCAGCAGCGTCGCCAGTACCATGGCCGCGCCTTCCAGAATCAGCCAGAGCGTCAGGCGCTGTTTGCCGGTTCCAAAGCCGATGCCATCCAGAAGTTCAATCAGCTCAGGCAGCAGGCCAGTGATGTGCAGGACCACCACCAGCCAGGTGATGACCGCGAAAGTACGTTCGAAACTTTCCAGCCAGGGGCCGCTGAAACTCAGACGCAGGACGAAAAAAACACTGCGGATCAGCGCCAGCGAAAGCATCAGCGGCACCGCTACCGATAACAGATTGACGGAGTGCCAGTGCGCCAGCAGCGGCCGCGCCACGAGGATCAGCAGGGCCGCGACCAGCGGGAAAGCGACGCGCTTGAGGCCGCGCTTGCCGATCTGCGCCACCCGCGTTGCCGCCGGTTTGGCGTTCGCCTGATGCCGCCGCAATAGCCAGGCAAAAACCCAAGCCAGCCCCAAACAGACCAGCAGCACGCCAATCTGCCAGACGACGTTAATGTCGTGCAGGTCGGCCCACAGCGCCGAAAGCAGCAAGCCGAATTCACCGTTATCGTTCACCGGAATACCTCATTTCTTCCGCTCCAGCACTGCGGCGTAGAAGCCGTCGGTGCCGTGCGTGTGCGGGGCGAGATGCAGGTCGGCGCCCGTGTCGATCACAACGCCCTGCTTCGCCAGCAATTCTGTCACAGGCAGGCGCTCGAATTCGGGATGCGCCGCCAGAAAGCCTTCGACAATGGTTTCGTTCTCTTCGGCGAGCAGACTGCATGTCGCATACACCAGCCGCCCGCCGGACTTCAGCAGCCGCGCGGCGGCAGTCAAAATATCGGCCTGCTTGCGGGTCATTTCCGTCACTGCCGCCGGTGTCTGCCGCCATTTGAGATCGGGATTGCGGCGCAGGGTGCCCAGCCCCGAACAGGGCGCATCGACCAGCACCCGGTCAATTTTTCCGGCCAGACGTTTCACCTTCGCGTCGTTCTCGCCATTGATAAGTACAGGATGCACGTTCGAAAGGCCCGAACGCGCCAGACGCGGCTTCAGCTTGGCAAGCCGCTTCTCGGCGACATCGAAGGCGTAGAGGCGGCCGGTCGAGCGCATCATGGCGCCAAGCGCCAATGTCTTACCGCCCGCGCCCGCGCAAAAATCCACCACCATTTCGCCGCGCTTGGGCGCGACCAGCAGGGCGAGCAACTGGCTGCCCTCGTCCTGCACTTCGACAGCGCCTTCGACGTACAGCGGCTGTTTGGCCAGCGAAGGCCGCCCTTTGACGCGAATACCGAAAGGCGCGTACCGGCAGGGCGCGGCCGAAAAACCGTCGGCTTGCAGGCGGGCGAGTACTTCATCGCGGCCTGCCTTCAGCGCATTGACGCGCAGATCGAGCGGCGCGGGTTGATTGAGGCCATGCGCCAGCGCCAGCAGTTCATCGGCGCTTAAGCGTTCTTGCAGACGTTCCACCAGCCAGCCGGGCAGATCAGTCTGTTCGGCGAGGCTCAGTTCGGGTTCAGGCTGGGCTTTGAACGCGGACAACCATTCCAGCTCGCGTGCTGTCACAGCTTCGGCCAGTTGCCGCTGACTGCAACCTTGCAGGCGCACCAGCGCGGCCAGCGCCAGTTGGCGCGGCGTCGCGTCGACTCCGGCCAGACGTTCCAGCAGGCGCCTGCGGCGCAGCACGGCATAAGCAGTTTCGGCGATGAAGGCGCGGTCGTGGATGCCGCTGCGCGCGGCTCGAAAATGGGCCGACAGCACTCCGTCGGCGGGCTGGTCGAACTTGAGCATGGCGGTGACGACAGCGGCCGTCTCGTCCAGCAGTTTTCCGGTAATGCGCATCAGCGCTTTCCTTCCTTTTCCTCAAGGGCAATGCTCTCGGCAAGCTGGTCGAATACATTGCCTTTGCGGTCAATGAAACGCATCCTCACCGGCAGCTTGTCCTTCTCCAGCGCCAGCCAGAGGTCGGTTGATTCCTTGCTGCTCGGTTGGCGATTGGCAAGATGCACTGTCGCCACGGCGCCGAGCGGAAGATCGAGCGTCTCCCGTCCGACGATGGTGAACTCGTAAAGCTCAACACCCTTGCCGGTCGCCACCGGCAGCGAGACCGTGGCGCCATTGAGCGGCAGCAGCGCCAGTTGCCAGAACATCGACAGCATGTCTTGCGTACCGGCTTCGAGCGGGTAACGCTCGCCGTTGTCGCGCCGTACTTCATTGGCGGCCCAATCAAACGCCGCCGTTTCATTCTTGCCGTTAAAGCGCGTTACGCTGAACTCATTGGGACGAAAGCCGCCAGCGACGATCTCGCCCTTCGAGACATTGGTCATCTGCACCGGTTTGAGCAGCCAAAAAAT
>JAISPO010000041.1 GCA_031274855.1 Zoogloeaceae bacterium
CAACCCCGAAAACAGGCGACGCTCGCCGCGAACGCAAGCAAGATTGGCAACAGAAAAGGTAGCAGTACTCATGAAGGCCCGAATTGTGCCTGATTCAGGGGACAGGGTACAGGTTTCAGGGTACAGCCCAAGCTCCGTCTCCTTTTGCAAAAAGAACGCAAAAATTGCGCATATCTACGCTTTCTTGCGCATAATATGGATTTATGGCGCATATTTGGCTTATGCGCAAAGGAGGCGGCTGTGGCGAAACCCGAAACAACCAACAAACTGACGGCCATCGAGGATGCGGTGCGCATTCAGCCGGACGGAGCCACACTCGGCCAGATCGTGGCGGTACTTGGGATTGAGCTTCCCAGGCGAACACTTCAACACTATCTGAAGTTACTGACCGATAGCGGCCGGCTGGTGCGGAAAGGGGAAAAGCGCGGGGCCAGATACTACCTGCCTTCCGCCGTTTCTCATGCGAAGGGAGAAGAAGCCGCAATTCCACTGTCCGGCAGCGGCAAGGAGGTACTGGCCTATGTTCGCCAGTCGATCAAGCGCCGCAAGCCGGTTGGATACGACCGAGGGTTTCTGGACGCCTACCGTCCGAACATCAGTACCTGGCTTGACGAGAAGGAGCGCGCGCATTTGCTCAAGATCGGCACTGTGGAAACCAGCGAACAACCCGCCGGCACCCATGCGCGGCAAATCCTCAATCGCTTGTTGATCGACTTGTCCTGGAACTCAAGCCGACTGGAAGGCAACACCTATTCACTGCTTGACACCAAACGGCTGATCGACTTCGGCGAGGAAGCCGAGGGTAAGCAGCAACTGGAAGCACAGATGATCCTCAACCACAAGGATGCTATCGAGTTTCTGGTAAGCGCCTCCAAGGATATCGGCTTCAATCGCTACACGATCCTCAATCTTCACGCGATGCTTGCCAACAACCTTCTGGCCGACGAAGCGGCTGCCGGGCGCTTGCGGCGCATCGCCGTCGGAATCGAGAAATCGGTCTTTCATCCACTCGAAGCCCCCTCGCTCATTGAAGAATGCTTCGATCATGCGCTGGCAACAGCGGCAGCCATCGACGATCCGTTTGAACAGGCATTCTTCGTCATGGCACAGCTTCCCTACCTGCAACCTTTTGATGACGTGAACAAGCGTGTTTCGCGTCTTGCGGCGAATATCCCGCTCATCAAACGCAATCTGTCGCCGCTTTCCTTTGCCGACCTGCCCAGACAGCTCTACACCGACGCCATTCTTGGGGTGTACGAACTGCGCAGGATTGATGCGCTCAAAGACATATTCATTTGGGCCTACGAACGCTCAGTGGCGCGTTATGCCGCCGTGCGCCAGTCGCTGGGCGAACCTGACCCCTTCCGTCTGCGCCATCGGGCAGCGCTGCAAGAAATCGTCGGCGAGATCGTGCATTCCCGCATGGATCGCAAGAACGCTGCCGCTCATATTGCTTCATGGGCCAACCAGCACATTGACAAACCCGGTCAGGAGCGATTCCGCGAGTTGGCGGAACGCGAGATCATCGGGCTGCACGAAGGAAATTTCGCCCGTTATCGAATCCGCCCGTCTGATTTTGCGGCGTGGCAAGCTGTCTGGACAAAGAACACGGCATCGCGCGTCACCCGCTGAATTCTTCCGCGAACCCGACCCCGGTATCTCGACCCCGGTATCTCCCTCGTCATTCCGCGCGAAGTCGCGGAATCCAAGGGCATAATCGGTAAACCAGAAACAGGCCGCGCAGCTCGTCATTCCCGCGAAAGCGGGAATCTAAGGACATTTCCCTTGCCTCGCTGCATAGTCCGAAACTTTAGGTTTGCCTAATCGAAAGGCAACCGTTGTTCCGAGACAGAATTGACAACGGCTACAGGTTAGACAACACTGCTTCCTTCAAAATATATAGTCAGGGAACATCGTGCGCCTTGCATACTTTCTTTGCGCTATCGCCGTGATTGCGATTCCCATCCAGTGGGCTTACGCCGAGGATGGGGCATGGGTTATTGGGGAGGCCGTCAAATTCAGTGCGGGGCCGTATGATTTTCATGCAACTCCAATATCGTTCCGGGGAAAGAAGCTCGGATATGCTGATGCCTGCTGTAGGCCGCAACAGTTTTCAAAGAATTTTTGGGTTTACCTGTCGTGCACGATCACGCCGGAAGATTTTAGTTCTGATGGAAAGTGTATGCAGTGGAAAATCCTGAACGCACGGACGGGTAAGGTGGCAGATCTCAAGCTTCCGGCGTTCGAAAGCTTCTGGTCTGTTCCCGCATTCTCGTGGCCGCATGTGGCTTATGTCGAGGTCGGAGAATTCGTTAGCTCGAGCGAACAACCAGTCTATTGCGTCATCTTTAACTACAAGACTAAATCAATAGTCCAGCGCCATATGCAATCAGTTAAGGAATATTCATTCGCGACCGATTTTCCCAAAATGTTCATTTCGCCCGTAGTTAGCCAAAAAAATGGCGTGGCCTCATTCTCATTTGGATTTGATGATGCCGGCACGAATAGAACACTGTGCGAATTGTCTGTTCCTTAACCTAACCCGCGTAGATACCGTCTTGTCATTCCGCGCAGAATGACGAATGCTAGAGCCTGTATTCCGCTGAGTTTCGCGCCGCTCACCGCCAATCTGTAAAATTACCCCACCTCTTTCGGCCCAGCGTCCTTGGATTCCCGCTTTCGCGGGAATGATGAGGGGGGGTTGCTGAAACCTGTAACCTGAACCCTGTAACCTGATGCCATGAACTATCTGAAAATTGCTGCCCTGTTTGTTGTGGCGTTTGTGTCGAATCTGCTCGCGCCTGCGCTGCTTGAACACTTTGCCGGATTCGGCGATCCCGAGACGGCTATTGCGAATACGCTTTGGTGCGCCAGTCTGTTCCTCGGCTTCGGCTGGGCGTGCAGCAAGGTGGCGGAAGGGACGGTGTTTCCGAGTTTCACGCTGCAACTGCTGGCGGGTATTGTGCTGCATGACGCGCTCGCGCCGATTGCTTCGCAGCCGGTGCTCGCGGTTGTGGTGTGTACGGCGCTGGCGGCGATTATTCTGAAAGGCGGCGGCGATGAGCTTGACCGCCGCGACTTCGTCAAAATTGCTTTCCCCACGGTGATGATCGCCGTGGCCGGTTATCTCGTGACTTTTCTTGTCCTGTTCCCGCTGCTGCTGCTCCTTGGGCTGGATGGCAAGACGGCGGCGCTGCTGGGCGCGATTCTCGGTTCCACCGATCCGGCGGCGTTGATTCCGACCATGAAGCGCATCGTTTTCAAGGACAGGTTTAAGCGCCTTGCCGACATTGCCGTGGCGGAAAGCGCGTTGAACGACGCTGTCGGCGCGATTTTTACTGCGGCTGTCGCGGGCATGATCGTTGCCGGTATCGCGGTCGATACGCTCGGATCGCTGGTGTCCGGCCTCTTTGGCGTAGACAACCTGCTGCATCTGGGCGGGCAATTCCTGTTCGGCATCATCGCCGGTATTGCCGGTTGGGGGATGATGCTGGCTTACGAGCGTTATCAGTCCGGCAACGCGCAGCGCAAGCGGGGCGAGGCCCCTTACGATTTCGCTTTTGTGCTGGCGGTGCCGCTGGTCACTTATCTGCTGGCGCAGGCGATTCACGGCAACGGCCTTCTGGCGGCCTTCATCGCGGGCCTGCTGAGCAGTTACCATCATAGCCGCGGCATTTTTCACATCACGCTGCGCGCGACGGAAATCAAAATCGAAAGCATGGCGAAGCCGATTATTTTCATGATGGTCGGCCCTTTCGTGGCGCTTGGCGATTTGTGGCAGAGCGCCTTGCCCGGCTTTCTGGTGTCGCTGGTTTTCATTCTGGTGGCGCGGCCCGTGGCTGTGTTCGCGTCCATGCTGCCGACCAGTCTCGGCATGAAAGACAAACTGTTCCTCGCCATCGTGCGTGAAACCGGCGTGATTCCCGTGGTGCTGGCGGTCATCACCGCAGCCCAGTTCCCCGAACTCAAGCAGTTGCTGCCGCTGACCGCCTGGGTGGTCGTGTGGACGCTGACCTTGCTGCCCGCGCTGACGCCCTGGTGGGCGAAGAAGCTGGCGGTTTCGGAGTGATGGCCATGCCCTCGCCTACTGTGGTCAACTGTCCCATCTGCGGCAAAGCGGTCGCATGGACGATAGAGAACTTCTACCGGCCTTTCTGTTCGGAACGCTGCAAGCAGATCGACCTGGGCGCTTGGGCCAAGGAGGAATACCGCGTTCCGGCTTCAGCCCCAGAGGGCGCGGATGGCAGCGATGCCCTGAGCGCCGATGAGCCGCGCCTCGGCTAGATCGGCGCGGCTGAGACCGCCGATGGCATAAACCGGCAGCGGATAATTTTCCAGCAACGCGGCCACTGCGGGCCAGCCCATGCCCGACTGTCCGGGGTGAGAGGCGGTCGGCTTGACCGCGCCCAGCACAACAAAATCGAGTTGCAGTTGGGCGGCCTGCTTGAGTTCCGCCGCGTCGTGGCAGGAGGCGGCGACCAGCGGGAAGCTGGGTTTTGCGTTCAGATTTTTCAGTTGGCTACTCGTCAAGTGCAGGCCGTCAGCGCCAATGGTTTGGGCGAGTGCTGCGTCGCCATTCACCAGCAGACGGGCGTGATGCTTCCGGCAAAGCGCGGCGGCAGCGGCGGCGAAGGTTTCGCGCTGATCCGCCGGTAACTTGGCTTCGCGCAGTTGCGCCAGCCGCAGGCCGTTGGCCAGTTCGCGTTCCAGTAACGCCAGTTGCGACGGCACGCCGATTTCGTGCGCGTGAGTAATGCCATAGATATCGGGCAGGGTCAGCGCGGCCAACACCGGCGCGTTGGCGGGCAGCATCGGCGTGACATTGACGTTATCCGGCTGCTGCCATGCCAGCGCCGTGTGTACATGATCCCGGATTTCGCCGCGCCATCCGGTGACGCGGAAAAAATGCAGACGCACATGGGCATGCGCGTAGACATGCTCGCGCACAATCCACGGCGTCGCTTGTGTGACTTCAATCGCCAGTTCTTCGCGCAACTCGCGGATCAGCGCCGCGCGCGGCGTTTCGCCCGCCTCGACCTTGCCGCCCGGAAACTCCCAGTAGCCCGCGTAGAAGGTATCCGGCGCGCGTTGGCCGAGCAGAAAACTGCCATCCGGTTTTTCGATGACGGCGGCAGCGACTTCGGTGATTTTCACTGGCGCGGCAGCCTGCCGGCGAAATCGCGGGCGAATTGCCAGGCGACGCGGCCACTGCGCGCGCCACGCATCAGCGCCCATTGCAGGGCTTCTTGCTGCGCGGCGGCGGCTGACTTTTCATCAACGCCGAAAGCCGCAAGCCAGTGGCGGCAGATGGCGAGATAGGCGTCCTGATCGAACGGATAGAAGGACAGCCACAGGCCGAAGCGTTCCGACAGCGAGACTTTTTCTTCCGTAGTTTCGCCCGGATGAATTTCGCCGCCATCGTTGCGGTCGTCGCGCTGCCCTTGCAGATTTTCGGCCATCATTTCCGGCATCAAATGCCGCCGGTTCGAAGTGGCATAGACGAGCAGGTTTTCCGGCATTCCCGCAATCGAGCCGTCGAGCACCGATTTCAGCGCCTTGTAGCCGGGTTCTCCAGCCTCGAAAGAAAGATCGTCGCAGAAAATGATGAAGCGTTCAGGCCGCTCGGCAATCAAATCCACGATTTCGGGCAGGTCGGCCAGATCGTGCTTATCCACTTCGATCAGGCGCAGGCCATCGGCGGCGAAAGCGTCCAGCACGGCCTTGATGAGCGAGGATTTGCCGGTACCGCGCGCGCCGGTGAGCAACACGTTGTTGGCGCTGCGGCCCGCGATGAACTGGCGTGTGTTCTGTTCAATGCGCGTTTTTTGGGCGTCGACTTCGCGCAAATCGGCAAGGCGGATGCGATGCGGATGGCGCACGGCTTCCAGCCGCCCGTGGCCGTTGCGGCGGCGCCAGCGGAAAGCGGACGCGTTCCAGTCCGGCGTTTTGGCCGCCGGTGGCAGCAGGGCTTCGAGCCGTGTCAATAGCGCGTCGGCGCGTAACAGGAATTGTTCGAGTTCCACTTCAGGTAAGCTACTCGGATTGAAACCCGACCACTCTAGCAGAACATGCCCCGCATTCTCTCGCTGTTT
>JAISPO010000179.1 GCA_031274855.1 Zoogloeaceae bacterium
AAATCATTCGATGTCCTCGTTATCGGCGGCGGCCCGGGCGGTTATGTGGCTGCCATTCGCGCTGCCCAACTCGGTTTTTCAACCGCCTGTGTCGAGAAGGAAGCCTATGCCGACCCGAAAGGCGAAGTGCGGCTGGGCGGCACCTGTTTGAATGTCGGCTGCATTCCTTCCAAGGCATTGCTGAAATCGTCGGAGCTTTTCGATGAGGCCGGCAATGCGTTCGTGATGCACGGGATTTCTCTCGACAATCTCAAAATTGATGTCGGCACGATGGTTCGCCGCAAGGACAATATCGTCACCCAGTTGACGACCGGCATCCGCGGCCTGTTCAAGAAGAACAAGGTTACCTTGCTGTCCGGTCATGGCCGTTTCGTGGGCCGCGACGACGAGTACTGGCAAATCGAAGTGGCCGGCAAGGATGGCGCCGAAGTTGTGAAAGCGAAGAATGTCATCATTGCCACCGGCTCCGCGCCGCGCCATATTGAGGGTATTCCGGTCGATAACAAGACTATCTGCGATAACGTGGGCGCGCTGTCGCTCGATGCCGCGCCGAAGCGTTTGGGCGTGATCGGCGCGGGAGTGATCGGTCTCGAACTCGGTTCTGTCTGGAAGCGGCTGGGCGCGGAGGTGACGATACTCGAAGCGATGCCGGATTTTTTGGCCGCTGCCGATCCGGCAGTCGCCAAAGAGGCATGGAAGGTCTTTACCAAAAAGCATGGGCTGAATATTTATCTCGACGTGAAAATCGGCAAAGTGACCGTGGGCAAAAAAGGGGTCAGCGTCGAATACGAAGTCGGGGACGAGGCCAAGACGCTCGAATGCGACAAGCTGATTGTGGCCGTGGGCCGCGTGCCGCTGACCGCGGGTTTGGGGGCCGAGAATGTCGGTCTACAACTCGATGGCGGCGGGCGCGTGGTGGTGGATGCGCATTGCCAGACCAATCTGCCGGGCGTGTGGGCGGTGGGCGATGTGGTGCGCGGCGCGATGCTGGCCCACAAGGGGATGGAAGAAGGGGTGATGGTCGCGGAACGCATCGCCGGTCAGGCGGGCCATGTCAACTATGACGCCATTCCGCTGGTGATGTATACCCATCCCGAAATTGCATGGGTGGGCAAGACGGAAGCCCAGCTCAAGGCGCAGGGCGTTGAGTTCCGCGCCGGTCAGATTCCGTTCCTCGCCAACGGGCGGGCGCTGGGTCAGGGCGATACGACGGGCTTCGTCAAGGTGCTGGCCGATGCCAAAACCGACCGCATTCTCGGCGTGCATATCATCGGCAACCATGCGTCGGAGTTGATCGCGGAAGCCGTGGTGGCGATGGAATTCGGCGCGTCTGCCGAAGATCTGGCGCGTACCTGTCACGCGCATCCGACCCTGTCTGAAACCATGCACGAAGCGGCGCTGGCGGTCGATAAACGCCCGCTGCATTTCTGATTTGCCGCACCGCGCGCTTAACGTCCCGAAGGACGGGATGATCTCAGGCTTCAATGGCGCGCTCGCCGAGCGCGGCATTGTCGCCGACCCCGCGCAACTGCTGGCCGCGATGCGCTTGCAGCAGTTCTATGAGGAACTGCTGGCCTTCAAGGCGGCGCGCCGGACGAAGCTGCGCAAAATGGTGGCGCGTCCGCCCTTGCCGCGTGGCGTGTGGTTCTGGGGCGGCGTCGGGCGCGGCAAAAGTTTTCTGATGGATTGCTTTTTTGCGGCCGTGCCTTACCGGCGCAAGCGGCGCGTACATTTCCATGCCTTCATGCGGGAGATTCACGAACGCCTGTGGGCGCTCAAACAGGAGCCGGACCCGCTGGCAAAAATTGCCGCGCAGATCGCCAAAGAAACGCGCCTGATGTGCTTCGACGAATTCCATATTTCGGATATTGCCGACGCCATGATTTTGGGCCGTCTGATGGAAGCCTTGTTCGACGCCGGTGTGCTGTTTTGCATCACTTCCAACTATCCGCCGGACGGCCTGTATCCGAACGGTTTGCAGCGCGACCGCCTGCTGCCGGCCATTGGGTTGCTCAACGGCAAGCTCGATGTCATCAAGGTCGATGCTGGTATCGACTATCGCTTGCGCGCTTTGCAGCAAGCCGATGTTTACCACTGTCCTGACGATGCGCAGACCGGACAAATGATGATGGCGACTTTCCTGCGCGTTGCCGGTGGCGAAGGGCGCGAATGGCCGCTGGAAGTGGCCGGACGTGAGCTGCCGGTCAAGCGGCAGGCGCCCGGTGTCGTCTGGTTCGATTTTGCCGCGCTTTGCGAGGGGCCGCGTTCGCAAAGCGATTATCTCGATCTCGCCTGCCAGTTTCATACCGTGTTCCTCTCCGGCGTACCGCGCATGGGGCCGGACAAGGCATCGGCAGCGCGGCGCTTTACCTGGCTGGTCGATGTTTTTTATGACCATCGCGTCAAGCTGGTCATGGCGGCGGCATGTCCGGCGGCAGAACTTTATGTGGCCGGGCCGCAAGCCCACGAGTTCGAGCGCGCCGTATCGCGCCTGATCGAAATGAGCGGTCAGGAGTATCTTGCCAGCGCGCACCGCCGTTACGAAACGCACATGCAGGATGCCTGAAAAATTTGCGGCATCCGATTGTTGCGCGACTCGGTTAAAATCAAAATACACCAATAGAGAGGAGAAGTACTCATGTTGCAGCCAGGTCAAACGGCGCCGGCATTTTCATTGCCCGATGCCGATATGGAGAACTTCGATTTGGCCTCCTTGCGCGGCAAGCAACATGCGGTCATCTTCTTTTATCCGAAAGACGGCACGCCCTACTGCACGCAGGAAGCCATCGACTTCTCCGATCACGAAATGGAATTCAATCGCCACGATTGCGTGATTCTCGGCGTCTCCCGCGATGACTGTCTGGCCCATGCCGAGTTCCGCGACAAGAACGGCCTTTCGGTGCGCCTGCTCGCCGATGTCGACGGCAAGGTCGGCCACCAGTACGGCGTTTATCACTATCGGGAACAGGACGGGCAAAAGAAGCTCACCGTCCTGCGCTCGACGTTCATCATCGACAAACAGGGCATCATCCGCTATGCCTGTTACGAAGTGCCCCCCAAGGGACACGCGGCGGAAGTATTTCAGGTGGTCAAACAACTCAACGGGAACAGCCCATCATGCAAGTCGAAAAAAACACCGTAGTCACCCTCCACTACCGCGTCACCGATAGCGACGGCGATCTGGTCGACGACGGCAGCCAGCCCATCGTCTACCTGCACGGCGGCTA
>JAISPO010000196.1 GCA_031274855.1 Zoogloeaceae bacterium
CCAGACTTGGGCGTCTATGTCAGGGACAGCGAACCAGCCGTAAGACGGCCCGCCACCGAACGGGAAACAGGGCAAGGCCCAGCCCGTCTCCTCGCCACCCAGCACGGAAGGAATGTACAGACGCAAGCGCCCGCGTTTTTCCGGGTCTTCATTATCGACGACAAAAGCGCGGTATTTGCCGTACCGGCGTTCATCGATCCATTCATTGATCCGGCCCGCATCGGCCATTGCTTCGCTCATCGCTCCCTCACTTGCGCTAATGCGTCCGCGCCGCCCGCCTGAGTTTTTTCTCCTGTTGCATTGCGAATCAACCGGAATGTCTGACGGTAACCGTCAGTGGAAAAACGATGCCCGACTTCATCGACATACCAGAGGCCGCCATAGGTGCTGCCAACGCCATCCACCCTGACGGTGCGGTTTGTTTGCAGCACATGGCCGTATACAGAACCGTCCAATTCTCCAGTTGCGCTCACTTTCCATGCGGTTTCTTCCGCTTTGGCCTTGGCACGCGCTTCGCGCTCATCCGATGTCGATCCTCGCGGCATTTGAATGCGCCAGATGAAGTCGTTGAGGCCCTGATTTTTACTGTCTGCCGCAGTGGTACCCAATGACTCGGAATCGCTGTCATAGCTTTCACCGCTGTCGACCTCGTCGCTGGATTCCGGCGTACCAACAAAAAGGACACTGTCGGGACGATGGCCATCGTGAAGCACCGAAAAGCTCAAACAATTACTTGCCGGGCCGGCATAAATCAATATCGTTGGCTGCGGATCGCCGGCCAGATTCGGCGGGCCGAAATAAACTTCCCCCTTGCGAATGAAGAATTCGTAGCCATTGAGTTCAGCACGGTCCCTGATGAGCCGTATCGGCGTACCATCGAAATACAGATTACCGCAAGTCTTGCCTGCCTTGATATCTGCCTTGGTGCCTACCCAATGGGGCTCCAAAAGCTTCCTGATCAGCGCGTCGTCCTCAAGCGGCTGTTCAAGCGTCGAATAGGTTTTCTGCACATGCTCCCGGTCGAGCAGAATGGATTCATCCTGACCGGTCACCGTGACGCTTGCGTTCATATCATCGGGATAGTCCAGTTGGATATCCCGTATGAAGCCCCGCATGATTTCTTCGCGATTCGAACCAAAAACCGCTTCAATACTGATGCGCTTCCACGGCACTAACAGGCCGGCATCCTGGATGTTCCACTTGCCTTTCTCATCTCGAACGGAAATGAATGTCAGCGTACAAACGGCCGCATCTTTCCGGCTGGTTTCGACGCTCACCTCTTGCAGATAAGAATAGAAGTCGGCAATTTCCCGATCATCTATTTTGATGACGCATTCGGCAGGTTGGCGAAGTTTTTCGCTGGAGAAGCCCATGATTTACTCGCTGGCACCCGGAATCAGAAGCGTTTTTTCGACAGTTTCCTGCTTGCTGCCTTCCTGCGTCTTCGGGTCGATGGAAAGATCGACGGCGCACAGGACTTCAGGGTTCGCATCCAGAATGCGCCACCATAAATCGACATCGTTGTAGTAATGGAATGAGAGCCTGTCGAGACGATCCCATTGTTTGAGTTTGTATTCGACGATGCCGGTCGCCGGCCCGATATCCCGCGGGCGAATACCCGGGAACGGCGCCGGAAGTCCCGGCTCTGCCGAAAAATATTTTGCATCCTTGTAGCGTGACCGTCTGGACATTCGTTACTCCTCACAGTCCGGGAACAAAAGCCGAAGCTAGAACATTCTTCGTATTGGCTGCCGCTGACAGAGTCTGGCGCATGATCTCTGCAGCATAGAAAGGATTGTCACTTTCAATGAGTTGCAGACTCAATGTCACTTCCGCGCGATAGGGAATTAACGAAGGCAGGTATCCCTTGATCTCGATCTGCGCCAGAGTCAGAAAAACAGGCAACGTGTGTATGCCCCATTTAAATATCAGCACAGACAGCGCTTGGTACTGCGAAAAACTTTTCTCGCTGCCTTTACCCAACGCGGCAAGCGTTCTTGCGCCTTGGGGCTGCTGCGATTTCGGCTCCAGCATCATGCGAATCACATCGAGCTCGGGCTGTATGCCATGAAGGCCGGCTTCCGGATCGCCAGCATCCATGCGATCGGTTGCATCAAGCAGGATCTTGATGCTGAAGCTCTCCGACGCCACAGTAACGCCTTGCGCTGCCCGCGGGGCTTCCGAAGGGTTGTTGAAATCGTAACCGCCGCGCGCGCCGGACAAATTGGGCGTCTTGACCGTCACGGAGCGTGTGCGTGTAATGCTGGAAGGATTGAATTCAAACTCCAATACCAACCCTTTCTCCAGACTGTACTCAAACAATAATCCACGCTGGGCTTTGAGACCGGTAACGTCACCGATGGCAGATAAAAAGCTCAATTTTGCCTCCCTTCAATTCCCTGCACAATCGCGGCGACCACTTTCTGCGCAACTGCGCTGTTTCCTTCCTGCGAGGAAACAGAGACCGGCGGTACTTGCAGGCGATTGATGTTGATGTCCTGACGCCAGTTCCGGCGACTCATTTCCACGCCAATCTGATGCGCAATCGCATTTGCCCGTGGCCCAAAGCCCTGAGGCAAACGCAAACTCAAGCGGTCGATTTTGATCGTCATACCCCCTCCGGTAAATAATTCACCAGACCGCCCAAGCTGCGCCTGATGCGCTCTCCGCCACCCTTGCCCAATTCGGCCCAGACGGCGCGCGCAATTCTCGCCAAGTCGACTTCGCCACCCTCGCCCGCTGCAAGGTAAGCCGCGTGCAACGCGGCATTGCGTATTTGCCCGCCCGTCAATACGACGGATTCACCCAACATCTGAAAATCGACTTCCAACGCCAGCGGCGCCTTGGGCGGGATATGCTGCTTCCAGATCCTGCTGCGCGCCTCTGCATCCGGCCTCGGGAAATCGACTGCCGCCTGAAAACGCCTCGCAAAAGCCGAGTCAATCGCATCCCGCAAGTTGGTCGTCAAAATACAGGGGCCTTGGTGACGCTCCATACGCGCCAGCAAGTGACTGACTTCCATATTGGCGTAGCGATCCCGCGCTTCCTTGATTTCTCCACGTTTGCCGAACAGGGCGTCGGCTTCGTCGAACAACAGCACCATCGGTTCGCCATGCGTGCTGTCGAACAGCATATTGAGATTCTTTTCGGTTTCACCGATGTATTTGCTGACCAATAAACCAAGATCGACACGGTAAAGCGGCCAACCCAACGCATGCGCGAGCGCTTCCGCCGCATAGCTCTTGCCCGTGCCGGACGGGCCGCTGAACAGGGCGACCGGCCCACCGCAAATCTTCGCGCCCCATTGCCCGACAACCACATCGCGGTAATGAATCCACATCAGGTATTCGCGCAAGGTTTGCAGGCAGTTTTCCGGCAATACCAGATCTTCCATTGTCCCGGTTACGGGTATTTCAATCGCGCCTTTCGGCGCTGTCCTGCTTGCTTTCCAGCCCAGCAACTCAGAGCGCGTTTTGGAAGTCGCGCGCAGGGGCGCGTAAATGTCGCCGTTGGCACCCTCGACCAAACCGTGCCGCAACAAGGGCGCCCGCCCATCGAGACGTTGATGAAGAACGCCGATGCCGCTCTGTTCCAGTCCCAGCATTTCGCAAATCAATGCCGCACTGGGATAAGCGGAGGAGGTTCCGGTCTGTAGTGTCTGGAACATCCAGCCGAGGCGCGGCTCGGCATCCGGCGCCAGCGTGAAGGCCAGAATGTCGGTATCCAACCGTTCCAGACCATAACGCGCAATCATGCCGCGCCAGGCTGTGCCATCGCGCGCAGCGTCGACCTGCTGCTGTATTTGAATCAATTCCTCAATTTTTTCTTCATCAACAGGCTGTCCACGCCGCGACTCGGCCAGACAGCTTGCCAGTCTGTCTATCCTCTTCCATTCGCAGGTCATCGTATTGGCAGCCGTGGCGTTCATGGCTTGTTGGCCTCAACATTTACGACAGTTATCTGTACCGGGGGACCGCCACGCTCGACACGAGCCGCCAGCGGGACCGGCAGCAATGCAAACTCATAGGCCAGCGATAATCGGTAAGGCGTATTGTTTTGTGTTGCCCATAAATGATTGATGTCATCCAGCGTCAACTGCGTCGGCACAACCTGCAACTGCATAGCGATTTCATCATCGGTTTTCACGTTCAGTACGGGATTTCGATGAAAGAATTCCAGAACCGATCCGATCAGACTCAATTCCGAGTCGCCGGGCGTTTTTTCGGCTGAACGGCCTCCAAGCGCTGTAATCAAACAGAAAGCATTCAGGAAAAGAGGATCATCCGATGCCGCATCCGCCGGGAAACCGCCGAAACCCATGCGGTAGAAGAAAACACACAAATAATCCTTATCCGCCGCGTTCTCCTGCTGCTTTGCGGCTTCATGCGGCGGACCAATCACTATCTGAGAATCATCAAGACCCATCTCTTCAGCCAATATCGACCGGATAGTCCGCGCAAGTATCGAAAGAGAAGGAGACTTTCCATTCATCGCTCAGAGCCTCCGCTGGTAATAACGCCCCGGATCGCGCGTAAATCCGGTATTGGGTGAAGAGCTTCGCTGCATGACCGGCGTTGATTCGACAATGACTTCAATTGTTCCAATCTGCACTTGGGGCGCGCTTTCCTCGCGTACTGGCAAGGGTTGGGGGGGCGCATGGACAGATGGCGAAAGCGCTTCACGCGCCTGCTTGGCCTGCTGTATCGAGGCTGCTGCCATCGTCGCTTCGCGCTCTGGCGCGACGCCTGTCGCTTTGGGCGACGGCCTCTGAACTTTATTTTGAGTTTCCTCGCCACGCATCACAGGGATTACGCTCGATACGTGTTCATCAACTTGGGCGGGGGCAGTCTTTTGGCGAGGTTTGTGAACAGGATCGGCCTCAATGATCGGCTGTTGAGCTTGAACTGCAATAGCGGCTGTTTGCAAAACAGATTTCGGCTTTGAGACAGCCCGCCCACCATGCTTTGAAACAGGCGGCACAGCAAGCTCGATTTCCGGCAACGTATTCTGTTGAACACCCAGTACTTGCGTTTCAGAATGCAGTGGCGCAGCCACATCCGGGGTGCTGACGGACTCTGCCGGTACCGGCATGAACGAATAATTTTCTGCCGCAGGGGTATGCTCAACAGGCTC
>JAISPO010000018.1 GCA_031274855.1 Zoogloeaceae bacterium
GCCTGGTAGCGAACCGCGCTTTGAAACCATCAGCCGCGTTTGCGCCGCCTTGGGCGTACGCTTGGTCGCGCAACCTGCGCACTTTTAAATCCCGTTGCAAAAATACCACACTCATTCTGCCAAAAGCGCGAAAACTCAGGTTTTTCCTTGCCCGGGCTGTGGCTTGCGAGCAAAATCTCAACCACTTTCATTACGAAAGTTAAGCGGTTTTTAGTGGTCAACCACGTGGAGCCATTAACAAACCGCGATCTCAACCAAATAGGAGATTTACTATGCAAAAGAAACTTATCGCTCTGGCTGTTGCCGGTCTGGTTTCGGGCGCTGCTTTCGCCCAGTCCAACGTCACCATCTATGGCATCGCTGACGTCGCCTATGGCTACGTTCAAGCGGATGACGTCAAGTCCATCCACGCGATCGAATCCGGCGGCCTGTCGCCTTCCCGTATCGGCTTCAAGGGCGTGGAAGACCTCGGCAACGGCGTCTCGGCTCTGTTCGTGCTCGAATATGGCCTGATGATGGACCGAGGCGGTTCTGCCCAGGCCGAATTTGGTTTTGAACCCGCTGCTGGTATCGGTGTGGCCCGTCAGCAACTGGTTGGCCTGACTGGCGGCTTCGGTACTGTGGTTGCGGGCCATGCCCAAACCGCGGGCTATGACTTTGCCTGCGCCACCAGCGCCTACACGGGCGGCTTGATGGATGCCTATCGCAATGCCTCCGTCGGCACCCTGCTGAGCTGCACCAACTTTGGCCGTGCCGGCAACGCCTTTGCCTACATTTCGCCGTCCTTTGGCGGCCTGACGATCGCCTACAACCACGCCCGCGTGACTGAAGGGATTATTGGTTCAACCATGGATATCAATGATTCCTCGGCCAACCTGATCGCTGTCAAGTACGCCAATGGCCCGATCGCCGCGCAGGCGGTCTATTCCAAGGTCACCCTCGACAAGACTGCAGCGGATCTGGGTGTGGGTGATCTCAAGGAATGGGGTATCAATGGTTCGTATGACTTCAACATTGCGAAGGTTTATGCTTCGTATCAAGAGTCTGATTTGACCAAGCTTGACGGCAAAAACAAGCAGTGGGGCATTTCGGCCTCCTTCCCGATCGGCGGTACCGCTGGCGCCATTCACGCCGGTTATACCGAGGGTAAGTTCAATGATGGTATGGCCAAGACCGGCAAGCTGAAGGCCTACACGATTGCCTATACCCATGGCCTGTCGAAGCGGACCACCGCCTACGCCGGCTATACCCACCTGAAGAACAACGACCAGATGGATCGTGGCGTGACACTGCCCTCAAAAGGCGGCGCGCTTGGTCTTGCTGATGGCGCCAAGTCCAGCATCTTCGGCGTTGGTCTGCGTCACTCCTTCTAATCGACTTTTGTCGATCTGAAGTAGCAAGTAGCATCTCAAAACGGCCACCTTCGGGTGGCCGTTTTTCTTTGGTTTCTTTAGGGTTTTTTCGCTTTATCGGGCCAGTGTATACTTTGCCAATTCCGTATCGGAGACTTAATCATGTCCGAAGCCATGTTCACGATGGAACAACTGGAGCCGGAACTGCGCAACAAGCTGATGGCCGAAGCCGAGGCCGAACGCCGTTCCGTTGCTCAAATCGTGATTGATCTGATCCGCAATCACTTCGAGGAACGCCGCCAAGCCAGCTACAACGCCTTTTTGCGCCGCTGCGTGGAAGCGGGAGATGCCGATATCCGCGCCGGACGGTTCCACACGAACGAAGAAGTTTCTGCCGAATTTGCCGCACTCCGCGCCACGGTTCGCGCTGAAGCAGCGTGAAAGTTCTCTGGTCGACGCAAGCAAAACGGCAGCGCCGCGCTGTGTGGAACTACATTGCCGCCGATAATCCTCGCGCCGCCAATCACATGGATGAGCTGTTTGAAGCCGCCGCAAACAGATTGGCCGTGCATCCGAAGATGGGCAAGATTGGCGAGATACCCGATACCCGCGAGCTGATACCGCATAAAAGCTATCGCATGGTGTACAGAATCACTGAGGACACGATCTGGATCGTGACCCTGATCCACACCGCCCGTGAATGGCTGCCATCTACGTAAGGATTTGGATCAACACTGCCATAACCGCCACTGCGCCTCATGGCGTGATATAGTGAATACATATATTCATCAGGAGCGCGATATGGCTACATCCATTCGCCTTGTTCCGGAAATGGAGCAACGCCTCGATTTTCTTGCCTCGCAAACCGGGCGCACCAAGGCGTATTACCTGCGCGAAATCATTGAGCAGGGCATTGAGGACATGGAGGACTACTACCTTGCCGCCGATGTGCTGGAGCGCGTTCGCAAGGGCCAGGAGCAAACGCATTCTGCGGCAGCGGTGAGGAAAGACCTTGGCTTGGACAATTGATTACACCGATACGGCCAAAACACAGCTACGCAAACTCGACAGAAGCGCCGCGCGGCGCATTGTCGATTTCATGGACGAGCGCGTTGCCGGAGCTGCTAATCCACGCCAAACCGGCAAGGCGTTGAGCGGCCCGCTGGGGGATCTCTGGCGCTACCGCGTGGGCGACTACCGGATACTTTGCGACATTCAGGATGGCGCTTTGCGCGTTCTGGTTGTGCAACTGGGCAACCGCGACAAGATTTACCGCTAACGGCGGCGTAGCAGCAGGTAGAAACCGGCGGCGATCATGGGCAGGCTTAGCCATTGGCCCATGCTGATGAGGTAGGACTGGCCGAAAATACCGGCGTCGGGTTCGCGGAAGCATTCAGCGAGGGAACGGAAGACGCCGTAACCGATGAGGAACAGGCCGGAGACGGCGCCGCGCGGCCGCTGGCGGGCGGAATAGAGCCAGAGCAGAATGAACAGCAGCAGGCCTTCGCCGGTGGCTTCGTAAAGCGGAGAAGGGTGGCGGGGCAGGCTGTCGCCGGATTGCGGGAAGATCATGGACAGCGGGAAATCGGCGCTGGCGACGCGCCCCCAGAGTTCGCCATTGATGAAGTTGCCGATGCGGCCCGCCAGCAGCCCCAGTGGCACCAGTGGCGCGATGAAGTCGGTGACTTGGAAGAAAGTCCGCCCCGTGCGCCGCGCCCAGAGCGCCATTGCGCCGAGTACGCCGAGAAAGCCGCCGTGGAAGCTCATGCCGCCTTTCCAGATGGCGAAAATTTCCAGCGGATGGGTGGCGTACCAAACAGGTTCATAGAAGATGACTTGACCGAGCCGTCCGCCCAGAATAACGCCGAGCACGCCGTAGAAAAGCAGGTCGTCGAGCGCCTGCGGGGGAATGCCGTGCCAGGGCTGCGCCGCCGCCCGCCGCCGCCCCATGAGCAGAAACGCGATGAAACCGGCAAGGTACATGAGGCCGTACCAGCGAATCGCCAGCGGGCCGAGAGAAATGGCAACCGGATCGAATTGGGGATGGACGAACATCGGGCAAAGTGATGGATGCGGAGACGCTGATTTTAGCAAGAGGTAAAATCGCCGCTTGTCTTCAGGAGATTCACCATGCCCCAGTACCGTTCCCGCACTTCGACCCACGGCCGCAACATGGCCGGCGCGCGCGCGCTTTGGCGTGCCACCGGCATGAAAGATGGCGATTTCGGCAAGCCGATTATCGCCGTGGTCAATTCCTTCACGCAGTTTGTGCCCGGGCATGTGCATTTGCAAAACCTCGGCCAGTTGGTCGCGCGCGAGATCGAGGCGGCGGGCGGCATCGCCAAGGAGTTCAACACCATCGCCATCGACGACGGCATTGCGATGGGGCATGGCGGCATGTTGTATTCGTTGCCCTCGCGCGAGTTGATTGCCGATTCGGTGGAGTACATGTGCAACGCGCATACTGCCGACGCGATGGTCTGCATTTCGAATTGCGACAAAATCACGCCCGGAATGTTGATGGCGGCGTTGCGCCTCAACATTCCCGCTGTTTTCGTTTCCGGCGGGCCGATGGAGGCGGGCAAGGTGCGCTGGCAGGGCGCGACGCGCATGGTCGATTTAATCGACGCGATGATCGAAGCGGCGGACAGCAAAAATTCCGATGCGGAAGTGGCGAACATGGAACGTTCGGCCTGCCCGACCTGCGGCTCCTGCTCCGGCATGTTTACCGCCAATTCGATGAACTGTCTGACTGAGGCGTTGGGCCTTTCGCTGCCCGGCAATGGCTCGCTGCTGGCGACCCATGCCGACCGCAAACTGTTGTTCCTGCGTGCCGGTCAACTCATCGTCGAATTGTGCAAGCGTTGGTATGAGCGGGATGACGCTTCGGCGTTGCCGCGTTCCATCGCCACTTTCCAAGCCTTCGAAAATGCGATGTCGCTCGATATCGCGATGGGCGGTTCGACCAACACCGTGCTGCATTTGCTGGCAGCGGCGCAGGAAGCGGGCGTGAATTTCACCATGGCCGACATCGACCGGCTTTCGCGCAAAGTGCCTTGCCTTGCCAAAGTCGCGCCCGCGACGCAGCAGTACCACATGGAGGACGTGCATCGCGCCGGCGGCATCATGGGCATCCTCGGCGAGCTGGATCGCGCCGGTTTGATTAACCGCGACTGCCCGACAGTGCTCTATCCGGCCTTGGGCGAGGCGCTGGAATGTTGTGACGTGCTGCGCAATCAAAGCGAGGCCGTGCATGCGTTCTACCGCGCCGCGCCCGGCGGCGTGCCGACGCAGACAGCCTTCTCGCAGGCGCGGCGTTTTCCAAAACTCGATCTCGACCGCGCCCACGGCTGCATCCGCGACCAGGCCCATGCCTATTCGCGGGACGGCGGGCTGGCTGTGCTGTTCGGCAATATTGCCGAACAGGGTTGCATCGTCAAGACTGCGGGCGTGGATGACAGCATCCTCAAATTTACGGGCCGCGCGCGCGTTTGCGAATCGCAGGAAGAAGCGGTCGAAAAAATACTCGGCGATCAAATCAAGGCGGGCGATGTGGTTGTCATCCGCTACGAAGGCCCGAAGGGCGGGCCGGGGATGCAGGAAATGCTTTACCCGACTTCCTACCTCAAATCGAAAGGGCTGGGCAAGCAGTGCGCCCTG
>JAISPO010000033.1 GCA_031274855.1 Zoogloeaceae bacterium
TATTAATTGGAAGACATATGCAGCGACCCATATTGAAGTCCAGCAAACTGGCCGATGTGCTCTACGACATTCGTGGCCCGATCATGGAGGCTGCCCACAAGATGGAGGAAGATGGTCAGAAGATCATCAAGCTCAACATCGGCAACCTCGCGCCCTTCGGCTTCGACGCGCCTGAGGAAATCCAGCAGGACATGATCCGCAACCTGCCCAACTCGGCGGGCTATTCCGACAGCAAGGGCATCTTCGCCGCGCGCAAGGCGGTGATGCACTACACCCAGCAACAGGGCGTTGCGGGCGTCACGCTCGACGACATTTATCTGGGCAACGGCGCGAGCGACTTGATCGCCATAGCGACCAACGCGCTGCTCGACAACGGCGACGAATTGCTGCTGCCCACGCCCGATTACCCGCTGTGGACAGCGGTGACCAGCCTGGCGGGCGGCAAGCCCGTACATTACCGGTGTGACGAAGCCAATGGCTGGCAGCCCGATCTGGACGACATCCGCGCCAAAATCACGCCGCGCACCAAGGGCATTGTCGTCATCAATCCCAACAACCCCACCGGCGCGTTGTATTCCGATGACTTGCTCAAAACCATTGTGCAAATCGCCCGCGAACACGATTTGGTGCTGCTCGCCGACGAGGTATACGACAAGGTGCTCTACGACGGCGTCAAGCACACCGCGCTGGCGAGCTTGTCCACCGACCTGCTCACCCTCACCTTCAACTCGCTCTCGAAAAGCTACCGCTCCTGCGGCTACCGCGCGGGCTGGATGGTGGTTTCGGGCGACAAGAAAAGCGCGCAGGATTACATCGAAGGTCTCAACATGCTCGCCAACATGCGCCTGTGCTCCAACGTGCCGGGCCAGTGGGCGATTCAGACTGCGCTCGGCGGCTACCAGAGCATCAATGATCTGGTCTGCGAGGGTGGGCGGCTGCGCCGCCAGCGCGACCTCGCCTACGAATTGATTACCGCCATTCCGGGCGTCACCTGCGTCAAGCCTGTCGCCTCGCTGTACATGTTCCCGCGGCTCGACCCGAAAATGTACCCGATCAAGGACGACCGCCAGTTCTTCCTCGAACTGCTCAAGGAGACCCGCGTGATGTTGGTACAAGGCACCGGCTTTAACTGGCCCGCTCCCGACCATTTCCGCATCGTCTTCCTGCCGCACGAGGACGACTTGCGCGAAGCGATTGAGCGCATCGCAAAATTCCTCGAACGCTACCGCAAGCGGGTGGCAGCGTGAAAAGGATGATTGTAGGTTGGGGTGAGCTTGCGAACCCCAACAGGGTGACTGTACCCCATCCCCACCCAACCCTCCCCTTGAAGGGGAGGGCCAGATAAAACAACCGGAATCGAGAATAGAAAAATGAAACCCATTAAAGTCGGCCTGCTCGGCATTGGCACTGTTGGCGCGGGCACCTTTGAGGTGCTGGCGCGTAATCAGGAAGAAATCAGGCGTCGCGCGGGGCGCGGTATTGAAATTACGATGGTGGCCGATCTGGACACTGATCGCGCCAACCGGATCGTCGGCGGACGCGCGCAAGTGGTGAGCGATGCGCGGGCGGTGATTGCCAATCCCGACATCGACATCGTGATCGAACTCATCGGCGGCTACGGTATCGCCAAGCAACTGGTGCTGGAAGCCATCGCCGCGGGCAAGCATGTGGTCACGGCCAACAAGGCGTTGCTGGCCGTGCACGGCAGCGAAATTTTTACGGCGGCGCGAGCGAAGGGCGTGACGGTGGCGTTCGAGGCTGCGGTCGCGGGCGGTGTGCCGATCATCAAGGCGCTGCGCGAAGGGCTGACAGCCAACCGCATCGAGTGGATCGCGGGCATTATCAACGGCACCACCAATTTCATTCTTTCGGAAATGCGCGACAAGGGGTTGGACTTTGCCGCTGCCCTGAAAGACGCGCAGCGACTGGGTTACGCCGAGGCCGATCCAACTTTCGACATCGAAGGCGTAGATGCCGCGCATAAAGTCACGCTGATGAGCGCGATTGCTTTCGGTACGCCGGTGCAGTTCGACAAGGCCCATATTGAAGGCATCACGCAACTGGCCGCGCAAGACATCAAGTATGCCGAACAGTTGGGCTACCGCATCAAACTGTTGGGCATCACCAAGCGCACGCCGCAGGGGATAGAACTGCGCGTGCATCCCACGCTGGTTCCGGCCAGACGCCTGATCGCCAATGTCGAAGGCGCGATGAACGCCGTGGTCGTCAACGGCGACGCCGTGGGCACCACGCTCCACTACGGCAAGGGCGCGGGCAGCGAGCCGACCGCCAGCGCGGTCATTGCCGATCTGGTCGACATCACGCGCTTGCACACGGCCGACCCGGAGCATCGCGTGCCTTTCCTCGCCTTCCATCCCGACGCGATGAGCGATTTGCGCGTGCTGCCGATGAGCGAAGTCGTCACCAGTTACTACCTGCGCCTGCGCGTGGCCGACGAGGCGGGCGTGCTCGCCCGCGTGGCGACGCTGATGGCCGATGCTGGTATCAGCATCGACGCTGTGCTGCAACGCGAGGCCGACGAAATCGGCGGCGAAGGTTCGACGCAAACCGATCTCATCATCCTCACCCACGATACCCGCGAAGGCACGCTCGACGCCGCGCTCACCAAAGTGCAGGCCTTGTCCTCGGTGCTCGCGCCCATCGTACGGCTGCGCAAGGAGGAGCTGGCCTGATGCGCTACGTTTCCACACGCGGCAGCAACGACCGCCCGGAGTTCTGTGACATCCTGCTCGGCGGGCTGGCCCCCGATGGCGGTCTCTACCTGCCCGAGCAGTATCCGCAAGTAACGGCGGCGGAACTGGCCGAGTGGCGCGCGCTGCCTTACGCGGCGCTGGCGCTGCGCATTCTGCAAAAATTCATCACCGACATTCCGGCGCGTGATCTCGGCAATATCGTCGCGCGCACTTACACGGCGGGCGTCTATTGCCACTGCCGCGCGGGCCGCGATGCCAATGACATCACGCCGCTAACCACGTTGGGCACGCTGGAATCCGGCTTTCATCTGCTCGAACTTTCCAATGGCCCGACGCTGGCCTTCAAGGACATGGCGATGCAGTTGCTCGGCAACCTGTTCGAGTATGTGCTGACCCAGCGCGGCGAGGAGATCAACATTCTCGGCGCGACTTCGGGCGACACCGGCTCGGCTGCCGAATACGCCATGCGCGGCAAGCGGGGCGTGCGCGTTTTCATGCTCTCGCCCGACGGCAAAATGTCAGCCTTCCAGCGCGCGCAAATGTATTCGCTACCGGACGCGAACATTCACAACATCGCCATTCGCGGCATGTTCGATGACTGTCAGGACATCGTCAAAGCGGTGTCGAACGACGCCGCCTTCAAGGCGAAATACAAAATCGGCGCCGTCAATTCGATCAACTGGGCGCGTGTCGTGGCGCAGGTGATCTACTACTTCAAGGGCTACTTCGCGGCGACGCAGCGCGACGGCGAGAAGGTTTCCTTCTGTGTGCCTTCGGGCAACTTCGGCAACATTTGCGCGGGCCACATCGCCCGCATGATGGGGCTGCCGATTCATCGTCTGGTACTTGCCACCAACGAGAATGATGTGCTCGACGAATTTTTCCGCACTGGCATTTACCGCCCGCGCAAAACCGCTGAAACTTACGTCACCTCAAGCCCGTCGATGGACATTTCCAAGGCGTCCAACTTTGAGCGTTTCGTCTACGATCTGGTCGGCCGCGACCCCGCCGTCATCCGCGAACTATGGAGCAAAGTCGACGCCGGTGGCTGCTTCGACCTGAACGGAACGCCCTACAAAACGCGCCTGCTCGAATTCGGTTTTGTTTCGGGACGCAGCACCCACGCCGACCGCCTCGCCACCATCCGCGACATCTGGCAGCGCCATCAAACCATGATCGACACGCACACCGCCGATGCCGTCAAAGTAGCGAACGAATACCGCGAGCCAGGCATCCCGATGATCGTGCTGGAAACCGCCCAACCCGTAAAATTTGCCGAGACCATTCAGGAAGCCCTGAACCGCGACCCGCCCCGCCCCGCAGACTTCGCAGGCATCGAATCCCTGCCGCAGCGCGTCGTCACCATGAATGCCGACACCGAAGCAGTCAAAGCCGAAATCGCCAAGTTTTGCGGCTGAAGCAACATGGCGCATTGACGGTAATGGATTTTTTCATTACCATGAAATACATCAAGACGTGGAGGCTGATATGACATCGTTGACCATCACAGCGAAAGGGCAGGTCACGCTCAAGCGGGATTTGTTGCAACA